>NZ_JBFFKR010000094.1:0-12045 GCF_041555295.1 Ancylomarina sp.
ATTATTGTCTCAGATAACAATGCCTTGTCTTTTGTAAAAGATCATCGAAAAAAATACTTTCAAAATACGCCTATCATCTTTTGTGGGATTAATCATTTTGAGGATGAATTGATAGCGGGTTTGAACAATATTACGGGTATTTCTGAAGCTGTGGATTTGGAAGGTATTGTCGATTTGGTCTTGAGTACAAGACCCAATACCAAACATCTTCTTGTTATTAATGATAATAAAACGACTACAGCCAGGTTGAATAAACTATTGATGCTCGATCTTGAAACGAAATACAAGAAAAGACTGGATTTCATTTATTATGAGGATCAAAGCATTGAAGAGTTGGTTGGTAACATTCAAAAAGTAAAGGGTGACACTTCAATTTTGTTACTGACCTACAATAAAGATAAAAATGGGAAATTCATTAGTTTTCAGGACAATTTAGATCTTTTGGTTCCTCAAAGCAGCGTTCCTGTTTATATTGCATGGGCATTTTTCATATCCGACGGTGTGCTAGGTGGTAAAGTTGTTAGTGGTAAACTGCATGGGCGAATGGCTGCAAAAATGGTTCTTCAGGTCATTGCCGGAACACCTGCAGACTCGATCCCGATTTACCGCGAGCCGCTTGATGAGTACGTGGCAAACTATAAAGAGCTTAGGCGCTTTGGGATAAATAGAGCTATTCTTCCACCTGAGACGCATATCGTTAATAAACCTCAATCGTTTTATAGTGATAACAAGGAATGGATTCATATTGTTTTTGTAATTATCCTTTTAGCAACGATTATAATTCTTGTTCTCTCACGAGCGATATTACGCAGGATTAAGGCAGAAAAAGCCTTATTGAAGGAACAGGGACGATTAAAAGTATCGGTGATGCATGAGCGTTTGCTGGGTAAAATTGGACGCCTATTAAATGCTTCGCAAGATTTTAAAAATGTTTTGGACGATGTTTTAAAATTGATGACTGATCAGATGAATGTTGCACGGGTTAGTCTTTATTCTTTCAACGATTCAGCGAATGCTGCTGTTAAAATCAAAAGTAGGGTTTTAACAAAGGGGGATCGTATAAAGGATGTTGACCGTTTTTACTTTTCTGAAATAGAGAATGCCATTAGCCGTGTGAAGATGAACCTCAGTGTTGTTTCTACAGATTTATCAAATTTAAACGAAATAGAGCAAGAATATTATAGGAAGAGAAATATTAAGGCAGTTGTTCTTTTGCCGGTTATGGTCGAGAATGAAGTTGTAGGCTTGATGGGTTTTTCACAAAATGAAGTTCATAAATGGACTCGTGATGAAATTAGTATTTTCTTTTCAACGGTCAATATGATAGCGAATGCCTGGGAACGTAATTCTTTAATGAATGCCAGAATTGAGGCAGAACAGAAAAACGTTGAAGCTATGAGAATGTTGGAGGAATCTTCTCTTCTTGCATCAATAGGGGTTTTGTCAGCAGGTATCACTCATGAAATTAATCAACCCTTAAATGCCATTAAAATTTCAGCGGATAGCATTTTATTTTGGCAAAAGAGAAATCCAGGTTTATTGCCTGAAATGTTTGTAAGGAAAATCAATACCATCTCGGAAGAAACCTCGCGTATAGATGCTATCATCAAGCATATGAGAACTTTCTATGATAAGCCAAATGTGGTTTTAAACGAGACTATAGATATGGTTGAAGGCGTGAGAAGATCCTTGTCTTTGGTTAAACGTCAGGTTTGCGATCATAGTATTGAACTGATTGATGAGCTTCCAAGAGCTTCTGTTCTGGTTTGTGCAAATTATGTGCAGTTCGAGCAAATTGTTGTGAATTTAATAGTAAATGCCATTCATTCTTTAGATGAAGTTCAGAAGGTGAATAAGAAAATTAAACTCGTCGTGTATCAGGATTCTATTCATGGTGTTTTGGAAATTCATGATAATGGAATGGGTATTGAAGATTCCATTCGTGATAAAATATATGATCCTTTGTTTACGACCAAAGGTTCTGGAAAGGGGAGTGGTTTAGGTATGGCCATTGTCAAATTGTTTATTGATCGATTTCAAGGCGAAATATCCAACCACAATAATGAAGATGGGGGAGCTAGTTTTATTTTGCGATTTAAATTACAAGATTGAAAATAGATTTGTATTTTCGTCTTTAAATTAAGATGAAGCTCCATGAGTTAAATCTTTCTTAGATGTATGATTCAAAAAAAAGTACTCCATATGGAAAAATGTAATACAATAAACATATGAAAATTCTTATTGTTGATGATGATAAATCCAGTGGATCTGCAGTAGCGGAATTTATTGAGGAGCAATTGGGCTACCAAATAAAACTTTGCCACAGTGGAGATGATGCTTTGTCTTGTTTAAAAGACGACGATTATCAAATGGTCATCTCCGACATGAGAATGCCAGGTATTTCTGGCTTGGATCTTTTGAAAAGAATAAAGTTACTCCCCTCTGGATCTTCAATTGAAGTTATAATTATGACGGGTTTTGGAGACTTGGAATCATCTCTGGACGCTCTACGTAGCAATGCCTATGATTATCTGCTTAAGCCTGTTAATGTTGAGGAATTAGCCATTCTTATTGAGCGAGTTGCAGAGAGTATTCGATTGAAAGATGAAAGTTGCAATTATAAAAAGAATCTCGAAAATGGAGTTTCAAATGATAGAAAGGAAGAATCGGAACGAATTAATTTCTACGAAACAACAATACGTGATATAACCAGTGTTGGAAAAGTAGGTGTTTTTTCTGATGCCATGCGAGCTGTTGTAAAAATGGCTGAACAATTTCATGAGGACAGGTCAGTTCCTGTTTTGATTGAAGGAGAAACGGGTACTGGAAAAGAAGTTATGGCTCGTTTGGTACATTTCGGACACGAAAGTGATATGCTTCAGCCTTTTATTTCTATTAATTGTTCTGCTATATCTCCAAGTTTGTTCGAAAGTGAACTGTTTGGATACGATACGGGTGCATTTACGGGTGCACGAAAAGAAGGGAAACTTGGTAAATTGGAATTGGCACAAGGAGGCACGCTGTTTCTGGATGAAATTGGAGAGATGCCTTTGGATATGCAACCCAAATTGTTGCGCGTATTACAGCAAAAGGAGATGTATCGTGTTGGAGGAAACAAAGCCATAAGTCTGGATGTTAGGGTCATTTTCGCTACGAATAGAAATCTGAAACAAATGGTGGCTGAAAAAACGTTTCGAAATGATCTCTACTATCGTTTGAATACAGGCAGACTGTATATTCCCCCATTGCGAGAACGTAAAGAGGCAATTTTATCCTTTACTCAAGTCTTTTTGGATCAGTATTCAAAAAAACGGGGACGTCGATTTCGTTTCATCAGTAAGGCTGCAAAAAAAATATTACAGGAATACGATTGGCCTGGAAATATCCGGGAACTGAAAAATTCCATAGAAAGGGCAACACTGCTTTTTAACGATCTTGAGTTAAAACCTGAGCATTTACGATTTTTGCAAGCTGAAGACACTGATTTTGTGACTTCAGAACAAGCTCTGGTTCCTGGTAAAATCGTTTTACCTGATGATGAATTGGATATTGAGCAGTTGGAGTTGGAAATTGTTAGGAAAGCTCTAAAAAAGTTTGATAACAACAAATCTAAAACAGCAGACTATTTATGTATTACACGAAGTGCTCTTCGGAGTAGAATGAATAAACTATAAGCATTTTTATATGACCTAAAAGGAACGATAAGATTCTATCACTTAATAACAAAGCCAATCCTGCATCTGTCAATTACATATGCAGGATTGGCTTTGTTTGTGTGCGGTTTAGCACAGGTGTTCATTTTGGAAACAAGCGATTCTTGTGCTGCGCAAAATTGAACATTTTGATTCCGGATTTTATATTGTCTCATCTGCCTGTAAGTGTCATATAGTTAGTCTTTAGTGTTTTGTTTGGTTGTTTAGATCTTTAAAATAGATCTTTGGCACTTCTTTTGTCTTCCAATAAGCCAAAGTCTCACTTAAATTTGAACGGATATGGAAGTTAGAACCGATACACAGTTGAAAAAAACGATTTGTGGAAATCAGAATGAAAATCTTATGGATTCATTTCTCTTGAATTCAAAAAACTTAGGACACGATTCTTTGAAAGTTGAAAGTAATCTTTTTGTAGAAGCGGCTAAGCAGGAAAATGTTCAGTTTGATTTTATTCGATTGAAGAGTTTTGATCTGAATAAAACATCCTTTGATATCAGTAATTCCAGGAATGCCATATTGGAGGCTGATTTTGGAATAGCCGATTCTGGCAAACTGGTTATTAATACGCAAGATTCCGATGTTTTAGTGACAATGCTATTGGCTGAATCACTACATATTATTCTTCCTTCCAGTAAAATTCTTTCTTCTATGTCTCAACACGATCAGATGAATGACAAACCTGCTGTTGATATGTTTCGAGGCATCTCAAGTAATACGGCTGACTCTTATAATAACGAATTGAGTTTCTCACATGAAAATCTTCGAACCTTGATTTATGTCATTGAGGATCTCTAACAATTAAACCCATTCGTCTATTCACATAAGCCTCCATATAGTGGAGGCTTTTTTTATGCCACTAATTTATTTATATCCCGACTGTGCTTGCTCTGTACACATTTATGTCCTCAGTGTGGCACACCTTCACCTAGTCGCATATTCATACTGTTTTTATGAAGCCTCATAACTGACGAGAATAACTGTTGAAATCAAAGCTCTTTAAATTGAAGTGAGTGCTTTTCTATCTCGATATATAATAAACAGCTTCGTTATTCTTATCTGCCAATAGGCTGATTGATCATCAAATTCATCTTAAAATAGTGCATTGTTTCCTGTTCAAAAAGAGCCAAGTGTTCAGAATGGCATAGTCTGAGTTTTATTAGTGTTCAGAATTGAACAGCTTCGGAAACGATTTAAATCAATCACTACGCAAACCTTTTCGGTGGATAATGTACTGGTATCGAGACTTATCCCTCTTAGACTGATTCTGTATAGTAATGCGTGTGTATTTTTGGCACTCCTATTGGTTAGGGATTCCACAGCAAAACAAAAGACTAACCCCTGAATATAATGACAGCTATGAAATTACTAGATCAGTTTTTAGAAAAATCTGCCCTTGTTGGAAATGAAAACCGCATCATGAAAATGGTCGACTTCCAAAACGAGTTTAATAAGGATCAATTTGAATATATCCATGTTCCCAGTTTTGATTTAGCCCTTGATTGTCGTGCAGGCGAAGCTGGCATAGGGAGAGCATTAATCGAGGCAGATTTTGCTATTGGAGAAACAGGATCGGTTGTTATTGATAGCTGCAACGAGAATTTACGATTAGCAAGCTGCCTTGCCGAAAAACTAGATGTGATTTTCCCTTTAAGTAAACTGGTTGCCAGTATGCATGATGTTACCGAATTCCTCGAAGAAAGAACCTCGGGAAGTGGAGGCTACGTTGCGTTTATAACAGGAGCCAGTCGCACTGCAGACATTGAGCGAGTACTTACTGTTGGTGTACACGGACCAAAGGAAATGACAGTTATTATTTTAAACGACTTATAAGCGGACGCCATGACAATACAGACCCAAATAGACGAGAAATTAAACGATAAAGTATTGTATCAAAACCTTAAGGGTTTTGCTACAGCCTATAAGGCATCAAAAGAGAATGCCTACAAAGGCTTGGATTTCGAAGTATTAAGAACCAAAGTTCATGATTTAAAAGATCGTGATTTGAATAAAGTCATGCAACAATTCAACCTATTTAGAGAGAACGTTGAGAAGCATGGTTGTAAAGTATTTCAGGCCCATACTGGTGATGATGCCTGCAGGTATATAGCTGATGTTTTGAAAGATCATGGCGTCAAATATATGGTGAAGAGCAAGTCTATGACTTCTGAAGAGATTCAATTGAATCAGTATTTGGAGAAAGAAGGCTTGAGTCCTATTGAAACAGACCTGGGTGAGTGGATTCTACAGATTGCAAATGAACACCCCTCTCATATGGTGATGCCAGCCATTCATAAAACCCGTCAGCAGGTTGCTAAAATATTTTCTGATTATACTGGAGAAGATGTCGATCCTGAAAACATTAAGGCTATGGTCGAGATTGCCCGTCGCTTTCTTCGTGAATCTTATTTCAAATCTGGTGTTGGAATGACAGGTGCAAATGTCGCGGTTGCTAGTACAGGAACTATTGGTTTGGTAACCAATGAAGGAAATGCACGCTTGTCATCGACTGTGCCTCCAGTGCATATTGTTTTGGTTGGTTACGAAAAGCTTTGCGATGATTTTAGCCAAGCACTTGATATTGTTCGTGTTCTTCCTAAAAGTGCAACCGGCCAAATCATAACTTCCTATACAACTTGGATTAAGGGTAGAGTCCCATCTCATAAAAACGAGGACGGAATTAAAGAAACGCATTATGTCTTTCTTGACAATGGGCGACTGGCCTTTTTTGAACATCCTAAATTCAAGGAAGCTTTAAAATGTATTCGTTGCGGTAGCTGTGCCAATATTTGTCCTGCTTACGAAATGGTTGGAGGTCATGTTTATGGAGACAGATATATTGGCTCAATAGGTCTGATTCTAACCGCACTTTACCAAGGCGATGAGGCTGCCAAAGACATTCTTAAAATGTGTATTGGATGTAGAGCTTGTTCTTTTAATTGTCCTTCTGGGATAGATCTTCAAAGTTTGATATCTGATTTAAAACTCGTTGTAGGTAAAAAGTATGGCATTAATCCCATAAAAGAGAAGGTATTTAAAACTGTGGTTGCGAAACCCAAAAGAATGAAATCCCTTTTAAGTCTGGGCGCAAGTTTCCAATTCCCATTAACTACGACCCATAAGTTAAATCAGGAAAAAATAATAAAGACGGTTCCCATGTTGCCCAAGGAAATGGATTTTAGGAAATTTCCAGCATTGGCTTCCAAAACCTTCAGTAAGCGTTTTTTCAAGGATGGCTATGATCAGTTTTCGTCACAACGTAAAGTTTTCTTTTACCCAGGTTGTGCCATTGAGTATTTCTATCCTGAAATGGGATTGGCTATGGTCAAGTTGCTTCAAAAGAGCGGTATTCAGGTTGATATTCCTAAAACGGCAGCCTGTTGTGGTATTCCTGCAATTGCTTCCGGAGATCCCGACAATGCAAAAACAATGATCTTTAATACACTTGATAACCTCAGTGATGCTGCTGACTATGAAGCCCTATTGGTTCTTTGTCCAACCTGTGGAGGAGCGATTAAACATGAGTTCTTGGATTTCACAAAAGAAGATACTGATCGATACAAAAAGGCTTCTCAATTAGGAAGCATGGTGACTCCTGTTGGTAAGTTCTTGGAAGACAATAATATTAAATTCAAGGTGCTGGGGCAAAATACGGTAACCTATCATACGCCTTGTCACGATTCCAGATCACTTGATTATTCTGCCGAGGCATTCCTTTCAGCGGTACTTGGGAAACAATTTATTCCCCTAACCGATAGTAATGTTTGCTGTGGATTTGGAGGAACTTATTCGCTTGACTTTTCAAGCATTTCGAATGGCATATTGAATAAGAAAATTGAAAATATTGACGCGACTCAAGCCGATATTTTGGTTACTGATTGCCCGGGCTGTGTTATGCAGATAAATGGTGGTTTAATGCATCAAAAGAAAGCGATTAAGGTTATGCATCTCACCGAATTTATCGAAAAGCACTTGGTTGTTGTTGAGTAACTACTAATAAAAAAAAGCCTTATGGAATTCAATGAAAATAAGATGGAAACGAATAAAAATTTAGCCGATTTGAAGCACAAACTTGCTGCTTTGGATGGTATCATGCAAGTAGGATTTATAACAATACATCCGCATGATAATGATGACCCAATCAGGGATAGCAATAGTGAATTGAAGTCCTAACAGATCATATAATTAACCCATAATAATCACGACCTAAAATTTAACTTATGAACGCAATACTTGCATTTTCTCCAATTCTGCTGACCATCATCCTGATGGTTGGCTTTAACTGGGGTGCAAAAAAGGCCCTGCCTTTATCTCTATTACTAGCAATAACCATAGCTCTAGGTGTATGGGAAATCGACTTACACCATGTTTTAGGTTACTCCTTTTTCGGATTTTTAAAAGCATTTGATATTCTTATCATCATTTTTGGAGCCATTTTAATCCTGAATACCATGAAGATATCGGGTGCCATGGCTGCCATTAACAACGGTTTCAATGGTATAACAACGGATAGACGTATACAAGCGATCATTATCGGTTTTATGTTTGGAGCCTTTATCGAAGGTGCAGCTGGTTTTGGAACCCCTGCAGCCTTGGCAGGACCGCTTTTGGTTGGTCTCGGTTTCCCTCCTTTGGCAGCAGCTATGGTCGCTTTAATTTACAATTCAGTACCTGTTCCTTTTGGTGCGGTGGGAACACCCATTAGTGGTGGAGCCATGGCTACACTTAGCGAAAACCTTTCAGGTGTTGGTGCAAACATTGAAGGTTTTAAGTTGATGTTGACCAAGTGGGTTGCCATACCTAATGCTATGGTTGGAATCTTTATACCTCTATTAGGACTTATCATATTGACACGTTTCTTTGGAAAAGAGAAATCAATAAAGCCAGCTTTGGCTGCTGCGCCATTTGCAATCTTTGCAGGTTTGGCTTTTGTAGTACCTTATGTTTTAATTGCAGCGACTTTAGGTCCTGATTTACCTTCTCTTTTAGGTGGATTTATTGGTTTAGGGATTGTTATTTTTGCAGCAAAAAGAGGTTTTCTTGTTCCTAAAAAGAAATGGGATTTCCCAATAAAATCAGAATGGGAAAAATCATGGATGTCTAATGAAACAATACAGGAGCCAACTGAAAATAAGATGGGGCTTTTTAAAGCCTGGATGCCATATGCTTTAATTGCCATTATATTGGTTGTTACACGTATTCCTGCATTGGGATTGAAATCTTTTCTTGCTTCTCAAACTTTAACTATATCTAATGTGTTGGGTATCGCAGACTTAAATTATGTTTTGAAATGGGCATACCTTCCAGGAACGATTCCTTTTATATTGGTTGCTTTAATTACCAATGTAATGTATCGCATGAAGACCAAGGAGATTTTATCGTCTTGGAAAACTACATTTAAGCAAATCAACGGCGCAGCTATTGCTTTGTTTGCTGGTGTTGCTATGGTTCAGTTGATGTTAAAGTCAGGAACAAATGGTGCAGGATTAGATAGTATGTTAACCGTGATGGCTAATTCGATTGCCGATTTGTCTGGGGCTGCTTATCCTGTGATAGCGCCTATTGTTGGCGTATTAGGTTCATTTATGTCAGGGTCAGCTACGGTATCTAATTTATTGTTTGCTTCTCTGCAATTCGAAACAGCTTCCATTCTTCAAATTCCGGAGGTCTTGATTGTGGCTGCCCAAACCAGTGGTGCTGCTCTTGGAAATATGATTTGTGTTAACAATGTTGTTGCTGTTTGTGCAACAGTGGGTTGTGTAGGAGCCGAAGGAACCATTATACGCCGAAATGCAATACCCGCATTTATATATTATCTATTCATTATGATTATTCTTGTGGTTTTCATCGGTTTAGGCTTTGATCCAATGCCATTGTAAAGATACACGGGATAGGGAATTTGAATATTACCATACCATTTACCAGCTTGTTGATGAGCTCAAATTCATGACTGATTTAGGCTTAATCTGACATTGAAATCACATTAAAACACGAGACTATGTTGATAGGAAATTATAAAAAGTTTTACGACGAAATAAAATCAACGATTGAACCTTCGCGCTTGTATACAGATGAAATTAGAAATTTAGCTTACGGAACCGATGCCGGTTTTTATCGCTTAATTCCTCAGATCGTTGTACGAGCTAAGAATGACGATGAAGTACAAAAGGCATTGTTCTTAGCCAATAAATATGAATTGCCTGTCACTTTTAGGGCTGCGGGAACAAGTCTCGCAGGACAGGCTATTACCGATTCAATCCTCATAATCGCGGGGAAAAATTGGGAAGCATTTGATGTTCTTAGAAATGGAGAAGAGATTCGCATGCAACCAGGGATTGTGGGGGCTCGTGTAAATCAGATTTTGGCCCCTTACGGACGTAAACTAGGACCCGATCCTGCATCCATCAATTCCGCCATGATTGGGGGAATTGTGATGAACAATGCTTCGGGTATGAATTGTGGAACACATGAGAATTCGTATAAAACAATCCTTTCTGCACGTTTGATTTTTGCTGACGGGACCGTGCTTGACACGGGTAGTTATGAAAGCAAAAAGAACTTCATGAAAACGCATGCTTTTTTTATTCAGAAGATTGAAGAGATGCGCGATAGTGTGCGCTCCAATCAGACTTTAGCAGATCGCATTCGTTACAAGTATAGTATAAAAAATACCACAGGACTTAGCATTAACCCTTTTATCGATTATTTCGATCCCTTTCAAATTATAGTGAATCTGATGGTGGGTTCAGAAGGAACGCTGGCTTTTATGTCGGAGTTGACAATGAAGACAGTTGTCAATCCTAAGTATAAAGCCAGTGCCATGATTTATTTTCATGATATTGTAAGTGCATGTGAATCGGTTTTAAGTATGAAGCTTGGACCAGTTCATGGCGCTGAAATGCTCGATAGAATAGCTTTGCGTTCTGTTGAAAATGCCGATGGGATTCCTCCTTTTATCAAAGACTTTCCTGATGGTGTGACAGCAATTCTTGTTGAAACAATGGCTGATAGTAAGGAAGATCTTGATGATAACATTAATGAAATTAAATTACTTTTAAAGGGCTATAAAACGGTTCGTCCTATTGAATTTACCGATAAAGTTGAGGAGTATTCCAAATTTTGGAATATCCGAAAAGGGGTATTCCCTGCGGTTGGAGGTTTACGTGAAAAAGGAACTACCTGTATTATCGAAGATGTTGCTTTTCATCTTGAGGATTTACCACAAGCCACAGCTGATTTGCAGGAACTAATTGCCAAGTATGGTTATAAGGATGGTGTGATTTATGGACATGCTTTGGAAGGTAATTTTCATTTTATCTTCAATCAGAATTTTGACAAGCCTGAAGAGCTCGAGCAATACAAAAAATTTATGGCGGAGGTTGACTACTTAGTTGTTGATAAGTACGACGGTTCGTTGAAGGCTGAGCATGGCACGGGACGTAATATGGCCCCTTTTGTTAAGCATGAATGGGGAGAAGAAGCCTATCAGTTGATGAAAGATATTAAACAGCTGTTCGATCCCAAAAATTTATTGAACCCTGGTGTTATCCTCAATGAAGATCCTGATTGTTACATTAAGAATTTTAAGACACTTGCCCCTGTACATGAGATTGTCGATACCTGTATTGAGTGTGGTTTTTGTGAAGTGAATTGTTTAACCGCAGGTTATTCGCTTTCTGCACGTCAGCGTACTGTGGTGCAACGAGAGATTAGGCGTTTGGAAATGACTGGCGAAGATAATGATCGTTTAAAAGAATTAAGAAAGGGCTTCGATTACTTAGGCGAGCAAACTTGTGCAGGTGATGGTTTATGTGCCACATCTTGTCCTGTTGGTATTGATACTGGCAAGTATATTAAGTACTTGAGATCGTTGAATGTGGCCGGTGATCGACCACAAAAACAGAGTCAATGGGTTGCCGATAATTTCCAAAAATTGGGTCCTGTCATTCGTGGTAGCCTTAAGTTTGTTAATGGTGTACATACAGTAATGGGTACAACTTTATTGGGAGCTGTTGCCGGCGGATTCAGAACCGTGAGTGGCAATACGATTCCACTTTGGACTGCAGCTATGCCTAAAGGAGCTAATGCTCCAAGTCCGCATCCAATAAATAAAAAGAATCCATTAAAAGTCGTGTATTTCCCATCCTGTATCGCTCAGACCATGGGGCCAGCCAAAGGAGATCCTTATAAACAACCTCTACATATTGTGACTCAAAATTTATTGGAAAAAGCGGGTTATGAAGTGATTTTCCCAGAGAAGATGAGTTCTTTGTGTTGTGGTACACCATGGGAAAGTAAAGGATTTGTGAAGCATGCCGATCAGAAATCTTCTGAA
>NZ_JBFFKR010000095.1:0-11935 GCF_041555295.1 Ancylomarina sp.
ATATGCATAGTTTGGGTCATCGAAAATGATTAGACGCCTATAAAAAATGGAAGAGACATACGCGTGAATTTGAACCGCTCATGTTTAAATCACTTTATCCGTTTCCCTCAATAAATCATATCAATGCAATATACAAGTAGAGAGTTTGTACTGTATTGGTCTTCGAGAATCGTACTTTCTATTTTTTCTACTCAAGAACCTAATAGCCCCGGAAAATCTAATTATTTTGATCTGCGACCCCTTTTGTCTATGCTATGAAATGTGTCGTGACCCCTTTTGTCCAGCCTGTAAATTCGGTTATCCTGTTTGGACTTGATAGTTTTGGAGTACAGTATTTTGGAAGTCCCCACTTCTTTCAGGTCCTGGTTGAAATTATTAACCCCAAATGATTAGCCACTATGAAAAGGAAAGAGTTTAAACCATTTTTTGAGAGCTTTTATTCCAGCTTGTGTCTGTTTGCTAATAAGTATGTCCATGATAGCGATGTCGCAGCAGATATGGCTCAGGAGGCTTTTATTAAATTATGGAACGGGAAAGAGGCATTTGATAATGAAAATGCCATGAAGGGTTTTTTATATATGGTGACTCGAAACTCTTGTTTGAACCATATCAAGCATCATAAAATCGTATTGGATTATGGAGTCCAAACTTTGGATACTGAGTTATTCTTTAGAGATAGTATTCTCGAGGAAGAAACTTATTATGAAATTCATAAGGCCATCGAAGTTTTACCATCCCAAGGGAAACGTGTGGTTCAAATGAGTCTAAAGGGATTTAAAAATCCAGAGATTGCCCTTCGATTAAAGATCTCTATAAATACGGTAAAGTCTGTAAAATCCAATGCTTACCGTTTGCTTCGTTTGCATTTGCAGGACGTTGTCACGATCTTATTAGTCATGACAAGTCTGCTGTTTTAGAACTCATTATTAATGTCGGAATCTGTTTAGGTTCTGGCTTTTTTTTTGAAAAAAAAGAACCTCCACCCACCCCCTTTTATTTCTGAGTTGTTATTGTCGTATAAGGTTTGGAGTGAAGGGTTCATATGGAGAACAAAAGTCCAACTTAAATAATATAAATTTTTCGAGTGAATAGAATTGACCATCATATAAGAATATCTCAGCTGATCGCCAAAGAAGTGAATTTTGGTCTGGATGAGAATGAGAAGCAGGAGTTGAACACCTGGATGAATGACAGTGAAGAGAACAATCATACTTACTCAAGAATAAGGAATAAAAAGAGCTTTCTGAATTGGGATGAAGATTTTCATCAGGTGAATGTAGAGGAAGGGTGGAAGCGTTTTGATGAGGCAGTAAATCCAAATAGAATTGTGTTTGCATACCAGACAATCCTCCGCTATGCCGCAGTGATATTCATCCCCCTGTTTTTTGCAGGAGTTGGTTATTATTTATACAACGATTTGATTAGCCTGTCTCAACAGCAGCAAGAGCAGTTTGCAAAATATGAGCCGCAAGCACCGAAAGCTCAGTTGACTTTAGCAGATGGACGGAAGGTAAACCTTAATGATTATAAGGTCGCTGCCCTAAAAGAGAAGGATGGAACTCAAATTGAAAAAGGAGAAGGTAACTTAAAGTATCAGGCCGGTGAGGAAAAGAGAAAGGGAAAGCCTTTGTATAATACGGTGGAGATCCCAAGGGGGAGTGATTATAAGTTAGTCCTGTCTGATGGTACGAAAGTTCATCTGAATGCCATGAGCTCATTGAAGTTTCCTGTTCAGTTTTCGGGAAAGACCAGAGAAGTTAAGTTGACTGGGGAATCCTATTTTGAGGTTAGGAAAGATGCTAACCATCCCTTTATAGTAAATGTCTCAGGAACAAAAGTTGAAGTGCTTGGAACGTCTTTTAATGTGAAGGCCTATGCCGGGGACGAGAATATCGTGACAACTCTGGTGGAAGGGAGCGTAAAGGTACAATCTTCAGGTTTTAAAGTAGAACCTATGTTGTTAGAGCCAGGTCAGCAGGCTGTCGCGAATGAAAAAACAGGAAGTATGGATATGAGGGAAGTGAATGTGGCTCTGTTTACTTCGTGGAGAGAGGGCGTTTTCTTATTTAAAGATCAGCGAATGGAAGATATTATGATCGAATTGTCCAGATGGTACGATCTAAAGGTTTTTTATACGAATCCATCGGTAAAGGAATTCCGTTTTGGAGGACATTTTAATCGCAACAGTGAGATCAGTTCCATCATGGAGATGTTTGAATTGACCCATAAAGTAGATGCGAAGATCAATGGTGGAACCATTGTGATTAGTGAAAATTAAAACAGGAAATGCTGTAACATTTCCTGTCTAAATATTTCTGCATAAACAGAAATTGAATTTAAGTGGAACCTAAATCTTTACAAAGTTATGAAAAAATGTTTGAATAATGGCTTCCGATCCCGGAAGCTGTTTAAACTACTACTAGTTATGAAAATGTTCGCCATTTTCCTGCTTGCTACTGTATTAAGTGCTTCGGCGAATACATTGGCGCAGGATGCAAAAGTGACATTAAACATGGAAGGTGCAGAGTTGGAACAGGTGTTGTGGGAAATCCATGAACAAACTGGTCTGGTATTTCTTTACAGTTCTTCTGATGTTAAAGATGTAAAAGAACTTAGTGTAGATGCTAAGGAAGAAACCGTAGAATCGGTTTTGAATCGCTGTTTAAAAGACAGTGATCTGGAGTATGAGTTCAAAAGTAAGGCTGTAACCTTACGAAAAATCTCAGCTCCGGCCAAGTCGCCTGCTAAGATGCAACAGCAGCAAACCAAGAAGGTTTCTGGTGTCGTTCTCGATGATCTTGGAATTTCATTACCTGGCGTTTCTGTTTTGGAAAAAGGAACCACGAATGGTGTTTCTACTGATTTTGATGGAAAGTTTACCATAGAAATTCCCGCCAATGGGAAAGTCGTTTTGGTTTTTTCTTTTATTGGAATGGAATCTCAAGAGGTTGTTGTAACTGATCAAAAGGAATTGAAAATTACACTATTGTCTGATGCAGAACAATTAGCTGAAGTTGTAGTTGTTTCGGATGGTTTTCAGAAAACGGATCGTCGTTTGTTTACAGGTTCTGCTATTATCGTGAAAGCGGAGGATGCTAAAGTGGATGGGGTGGTTGATGTAGGCCGTATGTTGGAAGGTAAAGCTGCTGGTGTAACTGTGCAGAATGTTTCCGGTTCTTTTGGTGCAGCACCAAAGATTCGTGTTCGTGGAGCTTCTTCTATTTATGGTAATTCAAAGCCTCTTTGGGTGGTTGATGGAATGGTACTTGAAGATATAGTGGACGTTTCGGCTGATGACTTATCATCGGGAGATCCATCAACTCTTATTAGTTCTGCTGTAGCTGGTTTAAATGCCGATGATATTGAAAGCTTTCAGGTCTTGAAAGATGCTTCGGCTACAGCACTTTATGGTGCTCGAGCTATGAATGGTGTTATCATTATCACGACGAAAAAAGGGACTGTTGGAAAAACCAACGTTTCATATACAGGTGAGTATACCATGCGTTTGAAACCTTCTTACTCTAATTACAACATCATGAACTCTAAGGAGCAAATGTCTGTATATCGTGAGTTGGAGCGAAAGGGATGGTTAAATCATGCTGATATTTCTCGTCAGAGTAATGGTGGGGTTTATAAGAAAATGTACGACATGATAAATGCCTATGATCCAGAAACGGGTTTTGGTCTACAAAACACCCCTGAAGCACGTGCTAAATTTCTACAGAAATATGAAATGGCCAATACAGATTGGTTTGATGAATTGTTTAAGAACTCTATAGTTCAAAATCATTCATTAAGTATGTCTGGAGGAACCGATAAAGGGAGCTTTTATTTTTCAACCAGTTTATATAACGATGAGGGATGGTCAATTGCCGATAAGGTTAGACGATATACGACTAATGCCAAGGGTAGTGTGAAATTGAGCGATAAATTGACCATTGGATTGGGAACTACGGCTTCTTTTCGTCAGCAGAATGCTCCTGGGACTTTCAAGCGTGTAGAGAATCCTATCGACGGATCATACGATCGAGATTTTGATATCAACCCTTTTTCTTATGCGCTGAATACATCACGTGCTTTAAGACCCTATAATGATAAGGGAGGTAAGGAATATTTCCGAATGAACTATGCCCCTTTTAATATTATTGAAGAGGTAAATAATAACTATCTGGAGTTTGATGTATTGGACTTGAAACTACAGGCCAATCTTGGGTACAAAGTAAACAAGAACTTGCAGTATAGCTTTTTGGGATCATTGCGCTATGTGAAGTCAACACAGGAGCATAAGATTACTGAAAACTCCAATATGGCCAGAGCTTACCGTGCAGATGATGATCCGGAGATGGCTAAGTATAATAAGTTTCTTTACACGGACATGGATAACCCCGATGCACTACCTGAGGTGGTTCTACCTCGTGGAGGTTTCTACAACAGAGTTGACAATACCATGTTGAGTTATTCTGTTCGAAACAATATTGATTTCAATAAAATTTTTAATGAGAAACATATTGTTAATCTCTTCGTAGGTCAGGAAATGAGTTATACGGATCGTAATAATAGTAATTTTAATGGTATTGGTTACCAGTGGAATCGTGGTGGTGTACCTTTTGTTGACTACAGATTTATAAAGCAACAATTACAGGGTGGTTTTACCTATTACGAAATGGGTGACTATTTTGACAGAATGTTGGCTTTTTATTCCAGAGCGAGTTACTCCTACGAAGGGAAATATACAATCAATGGAACTTATCGATACGAAGGATCCAACCAGTTGGGGAAATCCACTAAATCAAGATGGTTACCTACATGGAACGTGAGTGGTTCATGGAACGCCCACGCTGAGGATTTCTTAGCTGATTCGGATGTTATTTCTCATCTTACTGTGCGCGGAACTTATGGTTTGACTGCCAGTATGGGCCCTGCTCGAAACTCATCTCTGATTTTGATGAGTAAGATCGCTGACCGTCCCCTAACTTCTGAGAAGGAAGCACAAATGTATATTGACGAATTAGAGAATGCTGAATTGACTTGGGAGAAACAGTATGAAACCAATATTGGTCTTGACATAGGTTTGTTTAGAAATCGAATCAACTTGGAATTAGATGCTTATCAGAGAAAAGGTTTCGATTTGATTAGTGCAGTACGTACTTCAGGTATTGGCGGACAGTATTGGAAATATGCCAACTATGCCGATATGGAGTCTAAAGGTTTCGAATTTATGCTTTCTACCAAGAATATAAAATCGAAGGATTTCAATTGGGATACCAACCTGAACTTCGCCATTATGAAGAATGAAATCACCAGTTTGAAATCAACACCAAGTGTGTACGACCTTGTAAGAGGGATTGGTGGTGCTTTGGAAGGTCACGCAGTTAGAGGATTGTTCTCTATCCCATTTGCAGGTTTGAATGAGGATGGTGTACCTACTTTTATCAACGAAGATGGAGAGGTAACTGCATCTGATATTAATTTTCAATCGGAGAATATTGACTTTCTGAAATATGAAGGACCTATTGATCCTAAAATTGCCGGTGGATTTACCAATATGTTTGAGTATAAAAACTGGAGATTGAATGTGCATATGAGCTACCAGTTTGGTAACAAGATTCGTCTGAATCCAGCCTTTAGAGCACGTTACTCCGATTTGGATGCCATGCCGAAGGAATTCTTTGATCGTTGGGCGTTGCCGGGTGATGAGGATAAAACCGATATTCCTGTGATATTGTCTCAAAGAGATTATGATGGTAAATACGTGAGTACCTATAATGCCTACAATCATTCAACTGCTCGTGTTGCTGATGGTTCTTTTGTTCGAATGAAAGAAATCTCTTTAGCTTACAACTTGCCTAAAAGCATGTTGAAACGCATGAATATAAGTAAAATGCAATTGAAGTTGCAGGCTACCAATTTGTTTCTGATCTATTCTGATTCGAAACTAAACGGGCAGGATCCAGAGTTTTTCGGAGCTGGTGGTGTAGCCATGCCTGTTCCCAAACAATACACATTTACTTTGAAGTTAGGACTCTAAAAATCTATAGATCATGAAGAATAATAAAATATATATATTGGCAGTTGGGCTTTTGTTCTCATTGTCCGCCTGTAACGATTATTTGGATAAGCTTCCGGATAACCGTACGACTCTGGATTCTCCGGGAGCAGTAAGTGAACTACTGGTGTCGGCTTATCCAAATGCAATTTATCATCAGTTTACCGAATCAATGTCTGATATGGTAGGTGATAAAGTTAAGGGGCCTTATGTCTATGATGTACCAGAAAACAGAGATGCATATTTTTGGGATGATCATACTACTGAGGACCAAGATACACCTACTTATTATTGGGCCAATTGTTACGAGGCTATTGCACATGCCAACCAGGCCCTGGATGCAATCAGTAAGGCTGAAAATCCTGAAGACTACAGTGCCCAAAAGGGAGAAGCTCTTATGTGTAGAGCTTATTCTCACTTTATGCTGGTCAATTTATTCGCCAAGCATTACGATCCTGCAACAGCATCAACTGATATGGGAATTCCATTCATTGAGAAGCCAGAAACAGTTGTGTTTGCTGACTATGAGCGAGGAACGGTAGCTGATGTGTATGAAAAAGTGGAGAAAGATATAGTGGAAGGAATGGCTTTGATTAGCGACGATGCTTATGCAGTGTCTGCTTACCATTTTACAAGTGACGCTGCCCATGCTTTTGCTTCTCGTTTTTACCTTTATAAGGGAGACTGGGATAAAGTTATTGAGCATGCTGATTATGTGTTGAGAGGTGATCCTGCTCTTATGCTAAGAGATTGGAATGGGACATATCAAAGTATGTCTCGTAGCGAAATTATGGCCAAAATGGTGAGTTCTACCGAAAAAGCCAATTTATTGCTATGTAGTTCCAACACTGTTTGGGCACGAGGTTATTTTATCTGGCGTTTTAGCCTTGATACTGAGATAAAGGATAAGTTGTTCCCAGGCTCTTTCGGAACTGATCCTTTTGGATTTTCCTACAGACCTACTGATGCAGGCTATGATTCTAACCACCATATCCCGAAGTTTGATGAGTACTTTAAGAAAGCAGGTGGGGTAAATGCTAATATTGGTTACCCAATGATGATGTGCCCAATATTTGTTGCTGAAGAGGTGTTGTTTAACCGAGCAGAGGCTTATGCGATGAAAGATAACTTCAGTCTGGCATTCCAGGATCTGGAATCTTTCCATACAAAGAGACATTCTAGTGGAAGTTCTCCTGACATCACTATCGACTATATTAATGATATCTATACTGATACGGATTTACCATACTATGAGGAAAACTATGATGCTGAGGCATTTTACCCAATAGTTGGAGACCAGGTGAATGTGCTTCGATTTATCCTTGATTTGCGTAAGCGTGAATTTGTTCACGAAGGATTACGATGGTTCGATATTCGTAGATTCAATATGGAAGTGGTTCATAAGTATGAGGGAACTGAAATGGTATTAGCCAAGAATGATCCCCGAAGAGTGATTCAGCTACCAACTCAGGCCATAGCCAATGGTTTGACTCCTAATCCCAGATAATTAAAAAAATAAAAAGATCATGAAAAAATATATATGTTTTCTAATGCTGGGAGTCCTACTATTTGGCTCTTGTAGCAGAGACGAAGATTTGGGCGAATCATTAATTGATACGTCTACTCCCGAACTGAATGAAACGGATCAATGGATTCGTGAGAATTTTACTATCCCTTACAATATTGAGGTGAAATATCGTTTTGATGATGCCGAAGTGGATAACGGTAAAGTGTTGACTCCTGCTAAATTGGAAAAGGTTCGTCCATTTTTGGAAGCCATGAAGACCGTGTGGATTGATCCTTACGCTTTATATGGAGGAGAAGATTTTGTGAAGATGATGGTTCCAAAATTACTTGTGCTGGTTGGGAGTCATAACTATAATACAAATGGGTCCATTATTTTGGGACAAGCTGAAAATGGTAGAAAGGTGACCATTTTTGATATCAACTATTTTGATCCTGCTGACAGTAGAATTATGACTAGAATATTCTCAACCATGCAGCATGAGTTTGGACATATTCTGCATCAGCATGTGATGTACCCTATGGAGTATGAGAAAATAACTCCTGGATACACGACAGCCTGGATGAATTATTATGATTCGGATGCATTGAAAATGGGATTCATTTCAGCTTATTCGATGAATAACCCCAATGACGATTTTGTGGAGATGATTGCCAAGATGTTGACCAAGAGTCGTGAAGAGTGGGATACCTATGTCGAAAGTGCTTATGTGTATCCATGGGGTGATGATTACGAAATCAAACTAAAGCAGAAGGAAGAAGGAATTGCCAAAATTCGTCAGAAGGAAGAAATGCTTGTGAATTACTTCCTGCAGGTGTGGAAGATTGATCTTTACGAGTTGCAGGCCCATGTTCATGATGTAACAGTGAATCTGGCCAACGAATAAGTTGTGATAAATGGTATGAATTAAATGCTTCTCCGATCCCGATTGCTGTCGCGATCGGAGATAGAAAAAAATATAATTATGAAGAAATTATTATATATGCTTACAGGATTTGCACTGATGTTCAGTTCCTGTGACAATGAGGAGGATCGCATTTTTGATCAGGCGGCCGATACCAGAATAAACGAAGCAGTGCAAGGCTATCAGGACTTGTTGCTTTCTGCCGAAAGCGGATGGAAAACCAATTATTATCCCAATGCCGATCTTTTGGGGGGATTTACTTTTCTGTTTGAGTTTAACGGGGATGGAACCGTTGAAACGGCCTGGGATATTAATGAAACAGTAGAAACGTCCCTTTATCAGTTGAGTTCTATTGAGAAACCCCAACTGGCTTTTGATACCTATAGTGTTTTTTCCAAAATGACCGATCCGGAAGTTGGCGAAGCAGGTGTTGGTATGAGTGGAGATTATGAGCTCTATTTCGAGAGGGTTTCTGAAAACCGTGATACCATTTACCTGGAGGGAAAAACCAACGAGAGCACGATGGTACTTGTGAAAGCGACACCAGCCGATTGGACCGACATCAACAAGTTGAAGAATATGGAGACCAAGTTGATTAAAGAGGAGGGGATACATCCTTTCTTCCGTAATCTGGTGGTTGAAGGAAGCGATCGAAAGTTTATGCTTTCCTACTTTGAGGATATGCGTCGCTTGAATTTTTCCTTCACAAATGATGCAGGAGAATATGAGGTGATTAATACAGGAGTACATTTTACACCTACAGGATTCGAGATTTATGATCCTTTAGTAATTAATGGAAATGAAGTAAAGCGTTTTGTTTATGATGCCCCAAACAAGAAGTTCCTTGTGGGCGACGAAGGTGTTGCTGGAGAGGTGATTTTCGAGGCAGAAGCTCCTTGTTCTTTTAAAGGTGCGGCTTATAAGTACTTTAATATGGGCTGGGATACCTATTCTTATGTTAGCCCAAAACTTTTAGAGAAGCTCGATGCACTTAAAGAACTGGAAGAAGGGGGAGTGGAAAGTTTTTACATTTCTTCCTATGAAGGTCATGATTGGGCGGAAGGAGTTACAGCTTATTTTTCTGACTATTCTTCTGTTGGTTTTGATATTGCTGAATTTGAAATGTTTAATGAGGATCAGTTGATTATGCATGATGGTGGCTTTGCTAGTTGGTACTATGAAGAAGATATCTTTATGGCCAATGAAGGAGGGAAAGCTCTGTATGATATTCTTTTCGATTCCCAGGGATGGACTGTTGTACCTCTTGTATGGTCAAAGTATGGTGCTACTTGTGCAATTGTAAGCAATTCCGATCCTGAGATCTTTATTAGTATGCAGGACTAGTTGTTATGAAACGATGATAATTAATTGCTAGTGGTTTAATAGCCCTCTTGCCTTTGTATTCCCTAGTACTAAAGGCAAGGGGGCTTTTCCTTGGAACATTATCAATTTTAAAAAGTGAAAAAATGTTTGATACAAGTTTTGGTTTAAAAACATGGATTTACCTGGGGGTGTTTTGGGGAGTCTTCATGTATCTTGGCTTGACCATAATTTTGCCTGTAATGGATGGCGAGATTATTACATGGGAGAAATTGTATACGCTTCTAACAGGAGAAAAATTGTATGCACTTCCCATTTGGGTAATATGTGGTTTGGTGATGCAATACTTTCTGCATAAGTGGATATATAAAAAGGGTAAATACGAAAGATAGATTGGAGAGAAATCCGATTAAGAAGTCTTCTTTATTGAACTGAGTTCAAGCTGCTGTTTAAATATAATTATAAAAAAAATCAATATGTTTTACACTTATAAAAGTTATCAAAACGAGGGGCTTGGAATTTTATCAAGACTAAGCAAACAAGCCGTATTGTCCATTCTTTTGCTAGGTTGTTCCTTTGGCTGCCAAAAGGGAGACGACACAAGTGCTCCACTAAGTATCACGTCGACAAATATTGCTGATGGTGCCACTGATGTCGATCTTAAAAGTGAGATAAGGTTGGATTTTAATGAGGCGATGGATGCTTCAACGCTTACAACAAGCACTTTTGTGATACAGAGAGGCGTAAAGATTATTTCAGGTACGGTGACTTGCTCCAGCAAAACAGCCACTTTTACACCAAACTATGATCTTGAAGCCTACACAAAGTACACTTGTACAATTACTACAGGAGTAATAAGTGCTACAGGCAATGCTTTGGATAATGTCTATAGCTGGAGTTTTACTACAGGTGTAGCACCCGATGAGATTGCTCCCACTGTAGTAGAAAATAGTCCCCTGGAAGCGGAAACCTATGTTTTGTATGATAGTCATATTACTGTGAAGTTCGATGAGGAAATGGACTTAGCAACAATTAATACGTCTACTTTTCTGATTAAAAATGATGATGTTATGGTTTCAGGAACTGTAAGTTTAGGGAGAAATAAGGCTGAATTTAAACCGAATGCCGAACTTTCTCCGGGCACTATCTATACCTGTACAATAACCAAAGAAGCAGCTGACCTGGCAGGAAATACAATAGAAAATCAGCATGTTTGGAGTTTTACTACCATTCCTGAGACAATCAGTTTTAATGAGGGGATTCAACCCATATTCAAAGCACAAAATTGTATTTCTTGCCACAATGCTTCACGAAATCCTGATTTAAGGAACAGTAATGCCTATAATTCCCTTATAAATGGACAGTTTGTTGATGCAACTAATCCTGAAGGAAGCCGAATTGTGGAGATGCTAAATGGTTCTTACCACAAAGATTTTACCACACAAAAGGATAAGCAACTTATTCTCGACTGGATAAAGCAAGGCGCAAAAAATAATTAATATAAAAAAAGATGAAAATATATAGCAGAGTAAATTTTAACGATAAAGCAGAACGAAAAGCGTTTATCTATACACTATTAATTTCTATTATTGTTAGCCAAGTTGTCGCTTTGATAATTTGGTACTTCTTCGATAGCAATAATTTTTTTTTATTACTCATTGCTACACTCGCAGGTTTTTTATTTGGATACAAAGGATTAAAGAAAAAATCATAATGGCATATTTTTAGAAATTAGAATAATGCCATATCAAAAAGAGAATTAAGAAACGTTAACCGCTTGTTATCGTGCATGTCGGAGTTCAGCTTGAACACTCACAATTGTAACTGCCAGTAATTTCGTAGAAGATTTTTTTAGTTATCGGTTGGAGCGCTCTGTTAAGTTGGTCAACTTGTTTTTACAGGGCGCTCTTAAATCTAATCTTACCAGTCTTGATATAATCCCATTTA
Source organism: Ancylomarina sp. (assembly GCF_041555295.1). Taxonomy (NCBI): domain Bacteria; kingdom Pseudomonadati; phylum Bacteroidota; class Bacteroidia; order Marinilabiliales; family Marinifilaceae; genus Ancylomarina; species Ancylomarina sp. The sequence continues at coordinate 11,743 of NZ_JBFFKR010000095.1, forward strand.
GAGGGAATTACAGCTATTCATTGCCATTGACATCCATCTTTTCGGTTGTTTCACTTTTTTTTGCAAAATAAGAATGGTTGTGAAGTTGCTAGTTCTTTAATTCGACGGTGTATTGTGAACATCGTCGAATTTAAGAACTCTTGCTTTATCTTAAAATTAAGTAAACCCATAGCTATTGTTAGCTTTAAGCAGA
>NZ_JBFFKR010000096.1:0-11790 GCF_041555295.1 Ancylomarina sp.
AGCTAAATCTTGCAGAGCTTTATTTTTAGCCAACTGCATATAATTATCCACATTTTTACTAACAACCGATACCCCAATATAATACCCCGAAGAAACCGGTCTATTCTTAACCCACTTTGGAGGACGACGACCTGCATAACTAGTACTTGAGAAAACGAGTATGATTAGCAATAGACAAAAAAGCTGGTGTATAAGTTTAATCATATTTTTTTATTTGGGTGAAATTTAAAGGTAAATATTCTTAACAAGAAACATACCTCCGATTGAACGATTATTAATCTTTATGTACTAGTTTTTCGATATATCTTAGAATTAAATTCGACTCAAAGCCTCTTGATTGAGCAAACCGATAAAGTTTAGCCTTTAATTTATATAGATCGTCTTCGCGAGTACTTCTCATTTTTGAAGCTAGAATTTCTTCTAAGTTTTCCTCATAAAGTTTCTCAGAAATACTATCAAAAGCTTCCATGATAATATATTCAGGTATTTGCTTTTGCTTAAGATGATGTGAGATTTTAATACGTCCCCATTTATTGAACTTGTATTTATCACGCACATAAAAACCCGTATAACGTATCTCATCAAGAAACTTATCATCTATCAAAGCTTGAATAATCTTATCCTGATCGTCGTAAGATAAGTTCCAATTCTCAAGTTTTTTTCTAATATCTGAACAACATTTTTCCTGTCGACTACAAATGAATTGCATCTTTGAAAGTGCTGAAGAATAACTAATTTCTTTGGCTTTTTTTTCTTCTGAATACATTATCGATAGCTATTTAATATTTTGAGAGTTCCTTAATATTACAATTCTGCAGAAGTCATTCGGTCTCTGCCATTTAAATCTTTCATTAATTGAACAGAAGAGAAACCAATAGACTCCTGTAATTCAATCATTTCCTGACCTAATGCTTCATTAATTTCGAAATAGAGTTTGCCACCCTTTTTCAAATGATCTTTTGCAAATTCGGCTATCCGTCTATAGAAAATAAGGGGATCATTATCAGCTACAAAAAGAGCCGTATGAGGTTCGTAAGAAAGTACATTATCTGCCATCAGTTTTTTCTCCGATTCCTTTACGTAAGGAGGATTACTCACTATAATATCAAAATCCTTATCCCAAGAGTAATCTTCCCACTTTAAAAAATCGCGATGATAAAAATCAACTTTAACTTGATTTAATTGTGCATTCGCCTTTGCTATTGCGATTGCCCCCTTAGAAACATCCACAGAACTAACATTCGCTCCCGTTATGTTATGAGCTAACACAATAGGAATGCAACCACTACCCGTTCCTACATCGAGAATCTTGGGACTTATAATTCTATTCTCATTAATTATAGCATGAACCAATTCCTCTGTTTCTTGTCTTGGAATCAAGGTATGTTCATTCACTTTAAATATTAGATCGTAGAATTCAGTCTCACCAATCACATACTGAATGGGTACTGAATTTTTCAAATCTCCCAAAGCTTTGCCAATCCTATCAAAAATATTTTGTTCAATTTTTTCATTCTTATTCAATTGAATCTCAATTTTTGAGTAATTTAGTAGGTGTTCGAGAAGAATATAGGTGACACTTTCAATTTCTCTTTGAGGATAAAGAGTTTTAAGCTCTTCTTTAAAAAGATCTTGAATAGATTTTATAGTATGATCTGAATTCATTTTGTTGGAATTTTAAGCAAATATACAAATCTTCTCAATATGCCTTTAGTTAATATTTTAGCCTAGAAAAACTTATGATTTTCAATTGGAATGACATATGGCTTTACCTTTTCGGATTGATAGGTATAATTTACACTCTAACAATCGTTTTTACGCTTATTGTCGTCATTCTTGAAAACCGAAGTCCACAAAAAACAATCTCATGGATTCTAGTTCTAATTCTTTTACCTATAATTGGTTTAGTGTCTTATTTGGTATTCGGTCAAAGCTATCGAAAACAAAAAATGTTTAACCTAAAAGAACTTGGTGACCTTAAATGGTTACAAACTTTAAGTCAGGATCAGAAGGGAAAACTTGAGATAAGTGAATATCTGAAAGATGAACGCATTCATGAGAAAAAGAATGTGATGACATTATTGCTAAACAACTCTAAAGCATTGCTTACCGGGCAAAATAAAGTTAAGATTCTTAATGATGGCGAAGAAACGTTTACTGAAATATACAAGTCTCTTCGTAAAGCTAAGGAACACATTCACTTGGAGTACTACATCATTGAAGATAGCGAGCTAGCAAGTGAACTACGCAAAATTCTTTTGGAAAGAGCTAAGGCAGGTGTTGAAATTAGAATTATTTACGATGCTGTTGGCAGTTGGAAACTTAGCCAGGAATATATTAATAGCTTGCGTGAAGTCGGAATTAAGGTTCATGCTTTTTTACCAGTTCGGTTCCCAATTCTAACTAGTCGAATTAATTATCGTAATCATAGAAAAATTATCGTAATAGATGGGAAGACTGCATTTGTAGGCGGTTTAAACTTTGCTGATCGCTATAAAAATGGGATTCCAGGTATCGGAATTTGGCGAGATACCCATTTAAAAATCGTAGGTGAAGCAGCTAGTAGTTTGCAAATTGTCTTTCTTATCGACTGGTATTTCGTACGTCAGGAAGTCCTTCTTGATGAGAAATACCGACCTAATTTCAAAGTGAATGAACACTGTCTGATACAAATTGTTTCTTCAGGAGCAGACTCCGATTGGGCAAGTATTTTACAAGCCTATTTTTCGGCGATTGCCTCTGCTAAACAAAATGTATACATATCTTCGCCATACTTCATGCCCAACGAAAGTATACTAATGGCACTAAAAACAGCTGCTATGAGTGGTGTAGATGTTAGAGTCATGATACCAAATGAATCAGACTCCACAATGACCTTTTACGGCACCCTATCTTACATTGAAGAATTATTGGAAGCGGGCGTAAAGATCTTCTTCTACAAAGCAGGTTTCAATCATAGTAAAATAATGATGGTAGATGGTATCATATCAACGGTTGGAACTGCTAATATGGATATCAGAAGTTTTGAACAGAACTTTGAAGTGAATGCCCTTGTTTACGATGAGAAGATCACATTGGAGCTTAGGGACCGTTTCTTAAAAGATCTTGAACAAAGCGATCAAATAGATTTAATAACTTGGCAAAAGCGCTCAAAGAGCCAAAAACTGAAAGAATCCATGGCTAGAATATTCGCGCCATTACTTTAATGCTTATTATCTGGACGCAGATGATTTTTAAGTGTTTTAGTACTATCCCCCATAGCATAGTCATATTCTCCGTCAACATATTCCAAAACAAAAGTATCGTATTGAGCTTTTATCCTTTGTTGAATATAGATATCTCTAGTTTGGTAGGTGAAATGTTCTCTTTCTGTAATATACACCATTAGAGCTTCAAGTCTACCCCCTTTCTCTTGCGTAATATCTTCAACTAATTGCTTATTGAATTTACTCTTTAAAATCTCAACTTTATACTCTCTTGATTTTAACTTAGCAACGAGCTCTCTTGATTTCTTCTCTCTACTTTTTCCATTAAAGCCAATACCAGCTCCAGCACCAAAGCCTTTTAACATTCCTGGTATTGGAACCTCTTTAGTACCATAAATAGATCTCAAATTTCCATAATCAAAATTAGCCGCAATATTCTCATCATTTGGCAACTCCATTTTTACAAAATTTTCCTTGAACTGCTCCCATGTTCCCAATGAGTAGATATCAACTTCCTGAAGCATAAAACTAACTCTATCAAGAGATACTTCTTGAAACGCAGATCCATTGGTAACTTCGCTTGTAACTGTAATGATTTTTTCAGCAAAACCCAAAGAAGATACTTTTAAGTTTTGAGTAGGCTTTACCGTAACCTTAAAGAATCCTAAACTATCACAAATAACACCCCAATAAGTATCGTCAAGCTTAATATGTGAAAAAGGAATTCCTTCCAGTGTTGACGCATCTACAACCTTTCCCGAGAGAATGAAGCTTTCATCATCCGCAGAATTCTGCGCATAAGAAATAAAAGGGCGCAGCACAAAAAGGCTTAAAAATATGAGGATAGAATAAATTGATTTCAAGGCTAGTTTTCTTTAATGATGCTTAAAGATATAATTTGAAAGACATAGATTACAAGCTTATTACATTTTTTAACAGAGATTAACCTCCTTTATTGTTCTCAGAATAACTAACAATAAGGTATAAAAAAACCGAATCAGATAATCTTGATTCGGTTTTTTATATGTTTATTTGAATATTACATCACAAAGTTTCTGAAGTGTTTCATAAACTGTACTCTTTCAAAAGCAGCTGGATCATTCGATTTATCCTGACTCAACTTGCCCTGAAAATCGCTCAAGTTTTCAAAACCCTGATCTTCCATCCAAGAGTAAATCTCCTTCGTTAAAGTATCGATATAGCCCGGTCCTTCCTTATAAATAATTGAAGCTAATTGCACGGCATCAGCACCCGCTAAAAGTTGCTTAATAATGCTTTCTGAAGAATGAATACCAGTAGTCGCAGCGATTGAGCACTTAACTCTATCGCGAAGGATACCAACCCATCTTAGTGTATTTTTGAAATCATCAGCTCCTGATAAAACCTGCCCTGTATTTAAGCTCAAATTATAGATGTCAATATCAGGGCTATAAAAACGATTAAACATGACAACTCCATCTGCTCCTGTATCGTCTAAAGTTTTAACCATATGAGCCAAGTTAGAATGATAAGGGCTTATTTTTAATGAAACTGGCAAAGCAACTTGTTCCTTTACGACTTTTAAAACCTCATAATAAATATTCTCATTCTCATCAACAGAACGATTCATATCAGTAGGTAAAACAAAGAAGTTAATTTCTAATGCATCAGCACCAGCCTTTTCAATTTCACGAGCCAAATAAGTCCATTTCTGTGAACTCACACAGTTTATACTTGCAATAATTGGAATAGAAACAGCAGCCTTAGCTTCTTTAATTAATCGTAGATACTTTCGAACAAGATCCTCTTCAGGCTCATTGCTCATATAATCAAATGTTTCAGGATAAATGTACGGGCGACTTGTCATATTCAACATTTGTTCATCCATTTCCATAACAATCTCTTCCTCAAAGATTGATTTTAGAACAACTGCTGCGGCACCGTTTTCTTCTAATTCTTTAATTTTTTCTACAGAATCAGTAAGACCTGAACTTGCTATAATAATTGGGTTTTTTAATTCAAGTCCTAGATAGGTTGTACTTAAGTTTGGCATAAGGTTTTGTTTTAGTAGATGTTTATTGTTTGGATTTTGTTTTTTTTTGATTGAGATTCATCTGCACATAATAAAACGATATGTAGATCTGAAAATCCCGATAAAACAAATTTAACTCAGATAGTCCTATAATTCAAATCGATAATCTTTATATAAATATAGTTAATCCAAATCAGTAATTCATTAACAAAAACATAGCCATACAAAAAGGCTTGCCGAAAAACGACAAGCCTTTAAAATATTATGAAACTTATTGGCTTAATCAGCCAAAACCGTTACGATATTCTTTTTACATTCAACGACTCCACCATCAACTTCGAACAATACTTCTTGTCCGTCAGAGGTCTTAATCTTGATCACTCCACGATCAAGAGTTGAGATTATTGGTGCGTGATTCTTTAAAATTTCAAAGGAACCACTAATCCCTGGTAATTGAATAAGATCAACTTCGCCCGAAAACATTTTTTTCTCAGGAGTTACAATTTCTAAAAGCATAAGATATTACAATTAGTTATTTGCTTCAGCTAATAATTTTTCGCCTTTCTCAATAGCTTCCTCAATATTACCTACAAGGTTAAACGCTGCCTCAGGATACTTATCAACCTCACCATTCATAATCATGTTGAAGCCTTTAATTGTTTCCTCAATTGGAACCAAACACCCTTTCAATCCAGTAAATTGCTCTGCTACGTGGAAAGGCTGAGATAGGAATCGTTGAACACGACGTGCGCGATGCACAACCAATTTATCTTCGTCAGAAAGCTCTTCCATTCCAAGAATTGCAATAATATCCTGAAGTTCCTTATAACGTTGAAGCAACTCTTTTACATTAGTTGCACAATCGTAGTGAGCATCACCTACAACGTCACGAGTAAGAATACGTGAAGTTGAATCAAGTGGATCTACCGCTGGGTAAATACCTAACTCAGCAATCTTACGATTCAATACAGTTGTTGCATCCAAGTGAGCAAATGTAGTTGCTGGTGCAGGGTCTGTCAAGTCATCGGCTGGCACATATACTGCTTGCACAGATGTAATAGATCCCCGCTTAGTCGACGTAATACGTTCCTGCATAACACCCATCTCAGTTGAAAGAGTTGGCTGATAACCTACCGCAGAAGGCATACGACCAAGAAGTGCTGAAACCTCAGAACCTGCTTGAGTAAAACGGAAGATATTATCAACAAAGAAAAGAATATCACGTCCGCCTGTTTTCTCATCACCATCACGTAAACTCTCAGCTACTGTCAATCCTGAAAGTGCAACACGAGCACGTGCTCCAGGAGGCTCATTCATCTGACCAAAAACCAAGGATACTTGTGACTGATCTAAAGCATCTTTATCAACCTTAGATAAATCCCATCCACCTTTTTCCATGTCTTTCTCAAACTCATCGCCATAGCGAATAACTCTTGATTCGATCATTTCACGAAGCAAGTCATTACCCTCACGAGTACGCTCACCTACTCCTGCAAATACAGACAGACCATCTTGCCCAATTGCAATATTATTAATTAGCTCTTGAATCAAAACCGTTTTTCCAACACCTGCTCCACCAAACAAACCAATCTTACCACCTTTTGCATAAGGCTCAATAAGGTCGATTACTTTAATTCCTGTGAAGAATACCTCTGATTCTGTCTTTAATTCATCAAACTTAGGTGGGGTTCTATGAATAGGATAGCCACCTTCTTTGTCTACTTGTCCAATACCATCAATGGTTTCACCCACAACATTCAATAGACGTCCTTTTATCTTATCACCTGCTGGCATAATAATAGGAGATCCGGTTGCTATAACATCCATTCCTCTTTTCAAGCCATCGGTCGAGTCCATCGCAATAGCACGAACGGTGTTTTCACCAATGTGCTGTTGACACTCCACAACTAAATTTTTACCATTTTCAATTATGACTTCTAATGAGTCGTAAATATCGGGAAGACCAGTGCCCTCCTTTTCGAAACTAACATCGATTACAGGACCGATTACCTGAACTATTTTGCCAATATTTTGTGACATTGCATTTGTTTTATTGGAACATTAATTATCGTGTGATGACAAATTTAGCATTTTTCCGCAAAAAGGATGAATTTATCTTATATTTTTAATAATCTTAAACGGAACGATTTATCAAGCGCTTTACAAGCAAACTTAAGTTTGCTTTTTTAAGCTCATCAACCTTTACAGATGCTAAATAATCCAGACATAATTCAAAATATTTATCGATTTCAATCTGTGCTAAATCACGTACCTTCAGACCTTCATAAATCGTTTTAACGGCAGCAATTTTTTCTTCTGGATTAAAATCTTCCAGACGAATCCATTTCTCAAGCGCAATTTTAGTTTCACCTTCGGCTAATTCCTGAGCTTTAATTAGCAAGAACGTTTTCTTGTTACAAAGAATATCGCCACCAATTTTCTTTCCAAAAACCGCTTCATCGCCAAAGGCATCCAACATGTCATCCTGTAACTGGAAAGCCATACCCAAATTCATTCCAAATTGATATAAAGCATCAGCATCATGTTCATCAGCATCGCCCATTATAGCACCCATTTTCAAGCTACCTCCAAGTAGAACGGCTGTTTTTAAACGAATCATATTCAAGTATTCCTCAACACGTACATCAGTTCTGTCTTCAAACTCCATATCGAATTGTTGTCCTTCACATACTTCAAGAGCTGTTTGATTAAAAACCTCCAAAACAGGACTCAAATGTTTGTTTTCACAACTCACTATAAACTGATAAGCTTTAATAGACATTGCATCACCTGATAGAATAGCTACATTTGAATTCCACTTTTCATGAACAGTTGCCATATTTCTTCTGATTGGCGCATGATCCATCACATCGTCATGAAGAAGAGTAAAATTATGGAAAACCTCAATCCCAATTGCGGGTAAGTAGATCTTTTCAAGGTCATTCTTATATAGATTCGCCGCCATTAAAACCAGTATGGGGCGTAGTCGTTTACCTCCTATTGAAAGAATATATTTCATTGGCTCAAAAAGGCCTTCAGGAGGAGTAGAAAACTCCAAAGCATCAATTCTGTTTTCGATTTGAGTTTGAAGTTCGTTGAAAGTGTACATGTAAGTTGAGTTATAATTCAATTTTTAGAATGCACTAAAATAGAAAAAAAATAAAAAGCATTTGCTTTCGTTTCTAAATTCTTAGAAACAAAAAACCACCCCATAAACTGGAGTGGTTCTTATTATTGTTGATATCTGGGAACATCTATCAGATAATTAAAATTGCATCACCATAAGTTCCAAAACGGTACTTCTCTTTAATTGCAATTTCGTAACATTCCATTATTTTATCATATCCGCCAAAGGCAGCAACCATCATCATCAATGTAGAGTATGGTAAGTGGAAGTTTGAAATCATAGCATCTGGAATACTGAATTCATGAGGAGGGAATAAAAATTTATTCGTCCATCCTTCGAAAGGCTTAAGGGTACCCATTGTTGAAACAGAACTCTCAAGCGTACGAACAGTAGTAGTTCCTACAGCACAAACTTTATGCTTACCCGCTTTGGCTTTATTTACAATCGAAACTGCTTCGTCGTTTATAAAGATTTGCTCAGAATCCATTCTATGCTTAGTCAAGTCTTCAACATCAACATCTCTAAAGTTACCTAATCCTACATGAAGTGTTACTTCTGCAAAATCGATACCTTTAATTTCAAGACGTTTCATTAGCTCGCGGCTAAAGTGCATACCAGCGGTTGGTGCAGCAACAGCTCCCTCGTGCTTAGCAAAAATTGTTTGAAAACGCTCAGCATCTTCAGCTTCAACTTCACGATTGATAAATTTTGGAAGAGGTGTTTCACCCAAAGCATACAAGGCAGCTTTAAATTCCTCGTAAGAACCATCGAATAAGAAACGAAGTGTTCTACCTCTTGATGTTGTATTATCAATTACCTCAGCAACTAACAAATCGTCATCGCCAAAATACAACTTATTCCCAATACGAATTTTACGTGCTGGATCAACTAAAACATCCCATAGTCTTTGTTCACGGTTTAACTCGCGCAACAAAAAGACTTCGATCTCAGCTCCTGTTTTTTCTTTATTACCGTATAAACGGGCAGGAAAAACCTTGGTATTATTAAATACCATAACATCTTTATCATCGAAATACTCGATAACATCTTTAAAAATACGGTGTTCAATCTCTCCGGTATCTTTGTGAAGTACCATCAATCGAGACTCATCACGATTGTAGGCAGGATGTAAAGCAATAAGTTCTTGAGGTAAAGTAAACTTAAACTTAGATAACTTCATAAGGCTGACTTTAGATATTTTTGATGATAGATATGAGTTCAAAAAAAGAACCCTAAATTATACGGACTGATAAGAATCAATTTGATTGCATAAGACAATCACACAAGATTTTCAACTCACATACAGCAAGTTAATACAAGTGCACTTTTTCTCAACAGTGAAAACTTTACGAAAATGGCTGCAAGATAGTTATAAATTCTCTAAATAACTTATAAAATCTTCTATTTCAAGTGCCTGACCTGTATTATATTCACCAATACGAGTCCGTTCCAGAGCAATCAAATGCGCACCACTGTTTAGTTGAATTCCAATATCGCGAGCCAGTGCTCTAATATATGTCCCCTTACTACAAACAACTCTAATCTTTAAAACATCATTTTTAAAGCTTAAAACTTCAATTTCATCAATCACAAGGATCTTCTCCTTGATTTCAACTTCTTGTCCTTTTCTTGCGTATTCATAAGCTCTTTTGCCATCAATCTTAATGGCAGAATAAGCTGGAGGACGTTGTCTGATCTCCCCTAAAAACACCTTTAAGGTTTCATCAACTGAGGCTCTATCAATATGTTCTGTTGGGTAGGTTTCATCAACTTCTGTTTCCAAATCGAATGATGGTGTGGTTGACCCCAATTTTAATGTTGCAATATATTCTTTTACCTGAGCCTGATACGTATCAATCTGCTTGGTGTATTTTCCTGTACAAACAATCATCAAACCAGTAGCTAAAGGATCCAGAGTTCCAGCATGACCAACCTTAATTTTTTTAAGATCGTACTTATGCTTTATCTTAAACTTAACCTTATTTACTAAATCAAAAGATGTCCATTTATATGGCTTATTTAAAAGAATGAATGAGCCAGTTTGAAAATTTTGATCTACTTCGAATTTAATCATGCTTTTATAAATATATTTTAAGCGATTTTCTAATTTAATAAATATCTCGCATTTATTCTAAAACTAAGCTCCTAGAATTTCAAAATCCTAAGAGCTTAACTATATGCTATTTGATCAGATACAATCTGACTTTTATTCTATTTATAATTTAGGATGCAAAAATGGCAATAAGACCGATAATAAGGCAATAAATTGCAAAATAAATTAGCTTCCCTTTTTTTACGATTTTAATCATCCAGCTACAAGCTAGTAAACCCGAAGCAAAAGCAGCGATAAAACCAACTATCAGAACTGAAGTATCGACACTGCCTGCCTGAGACACATCCGTTTTAAAAATGCTCAAAACATTTTCACCAATAATAGGTACTAAAACCATCAAGAATGAAAACTTTGCCACCTCTGCTTTTTTATTTCCTAAAAGTAAACCCACAGCGATTGTAGAACCCGAACGAGAAATACCCGGAAGCACTGCGCAAGTTTGTGCGACACCAATAATCAGAGCATCTCGAAAACTAATTTCTTTTTCCTTCTGTTTCGCATAGAATGTAAAAGCTAATAATGATGCTGTAAGAAGAAGCATAAAGCCAACTAACAACAAGATCTTATCCGTATTAAAAATCTCTTCGACTTGATCTTTAAAGAAAAGCCCAACAATAGCAATTGGAAGCATCGAAAAGGCAATTTTAGCCACATATTGAGTCGAATCATTCCATTTAAATTCGAACAAACCTTGAATTAAAGCCAAAATATCTTTACGGAAAACGATAAGTGTACTCAGAACTGTAGCACCATGAACCACAACAGTAAATCTCAGGTTGTCTTCAGCATTTACGCCCAAAAGAGCTTTCCCTATTTCCAGATGACCACTAGAACTTACTGGTAAAAATTCTGTTAATCCTTGCACCAATCCCAATATAAGGGCTTCTATCCAATCCATCTTTTCGTTTTAAATACAAAAGCCGATCAGTTATAACCTTCGGATTTTGTTCGTGTTATTATCGATATATTACTTTCTTTGTGATGCTACAGACTTATACAAAATGAAACCGCAACCAAACAAATGGATACGGTCGATTTCAAAAACCTTTAGCTTCAAAAAGATCTACTTTTCTTTTGGTCGCTTCATAATAGCGTAAATTTCGAATGCAAATCCAAAAAGAACAACCATAGGTGCTAGAGTAATTCTACGAAAACTAAAAATGTCTTCATCAAAAACGGTTGGATCTTCTGAACCTCCCCCCATCATCAGCATAAAACCAATAATAATTATAGCGAAACCAATAAGCAGAAGCTTGTAGTTCTCTTTTGCCAAAGCAAATTCAAGTTTTTTATCGTCCTTGTTCATATATAAAAAAGAGTTTAATCCTGTTTA
>NZ_JBFFKR010000097.1:0-11712 GCF_041555295.1 Ancylomarina sp.
ACATAGAATTCGGGATCTAAACCAATACGACTTTTATAATTATCACCAACAGTTTTAATAAAGATTTCCACAGCCTCATCCTTAACTAGACTTACTGTACATCCACCAAATCCAGCACCAGTCATTCTCGATCCCAAGACACCATCAATCTTTCGAGCTTCTTCTACCATCGTATCCAGTTCAATTCCTGTTACCTCATAATCATCACGAAGTGAATCATGAGAAGCATTCATTAAAAGGCCAAAGGTTTCAAGTTCACCGCTTTTTAGAGCATCAATCGCCTTAAATACACGTTGATTTTCAGAAACAACGTGCTTGGCTCTGCGTCTTACGACCTCATTACTTAATAAGGGTTCAATATTCTTGAATTCCTCGTTATTTAGTTCACACAAGAAATCAATTTTGCTCTTACGGCTAATCAATTCAACAGCAAGCTCACATTCAGCGCGCCTTTCATTGTACTTCGAATCTGCCAAGCCTCTTTGCTTATTGGTATTTCCAATTACTAGCTTATAACCATCCATCTTAAGAGGTACGATATCATACTCTAGCGTATCACAATTCAAAGCTAAAACATGATTTTTAACTCCCATGCCAATGGCAAACTGATCCATAATACCACAATTAACGCCTACGAATTCATTCTCTGCCTTTTGAGACATTTTCACCAGCTCGACTTGGTCGAAATTTGCTTCAACCAATTCGTTAAATGCAACCGACATCACCAATTCAACTGAAGCCGATGATGACAAACCAGCACCATTGGGGATATTACCAGAGAACAAGAGTTCCATTCCTTTGGCCTTAAATCCTCTCTTCTGAAACTGATCCAAAACACCCATAGGGTACTTCACCCATTCGTTATTTCCTTTTTTAATCTGATCAGTAGAAATTCTGATCTTATATTCAAAGTTTTCACTGGCAAAGAAAATGGAATCATCTTCTCTTTCCCGTAGAATCAGATAAGTGCCATACGTCAATGCGCAAGGAAAAACTCTTCCTCCATTATAATCGACATGCTCTCCAATAAGATTCACTCGACCTGGGGCAAAATATATTTTACAGTCACCTTCTCCGTAGAGATTAAAGAACTGTTCTTTCAACTTTTTTACATTCATAATTAATCAAACTGGTTGGTACTGGTCGGTAAATTTACAAATAGTTTCTACTATTCCAAGAACTATAAGCTTAGAGATTAAATTTAATTATTTAATGATCTTAAAACAAACAGTTAAAACACAGCTCGTCAGAACAAAAAAAAGCCTGTCTCATTAAAAAAGAAACAGGCTTGCATTATTTTTAAGCAACTAGCTAGAAAGCTAAAATGATTTTCTCCTTATAAGGTTCGAAACATTCTCTATTTGCTTATTCTTTTTATTCAACACCATATCAGCCAACATAATTCCCATCAATTCAAAGTCTGTTGATATCGTTGAGATACCATCAGCTACAACTTCCTTTAGAGCTGTATCATTGTAGGAAATAATACCTAAATCCACTCCCAGTTTAAGTTTTTCAGACTTGGCTGTTTTCACAAGAGAAACCAGATCCTTATCGGATGGTACAATATAAACTTCGCCCTTATGTATTTGATGATTTTTAAGACTCGAAATCACTTCAGACTCCCATTGATCTTTATGATTGTCGCAGAACTTGTTAAAACCTTTCATCTGACCTAATGGCTCCTTACCTCCTGGGAAAACCAAAAAGAGTTTCTGATACTTTTTTAGTTCTTTCAAACCAGAGTTTAGGGCAGCAATCATATCTTTCTCAAAATTCTGATGAACCGACGGGTAATGCTTCACAAGTGTAGCATTGGTTTGATCGAGAATATAAACCTTATCTTGAGGCAACTGCTTAAGAATAGAATAAGCGTCATTAAATTTAGCAGGCATAATCACATAAGACGTATAAGCCCCATTACTTGCTTCTACCAAATCTTTAAAAACCTGTCTATTAAAATGATGAAAGTAGATATCAACAACAGCCTGTCCTTTCAAACTCTCAAGGAATGAATTATAAAGCACTTCCTTAAAAGCATTTAATTCATCAAAAAGTAAGAATATTTTATGTTTAAACTGGGTTACAGTGCTCTCTACATAATACCCCTTACCAGGAACAGATAAAATAACGCCTCGAGCTTTAAGTTCATTAAAAGCAACCAAAACCGTATCTCTCGATAAGGTAAATTCTTTACAAATGGCATTGATTGAAGGCAAACGATCACCTTTGTGAATCAAACCAGCTTCAATAGCTTCCAGTAAAGAATTAATCATTTGTTTATATTTGGGAATTCCGGAATCGGTAGATATCTTAAAGATTTGATTCAACATATTGATAGTTTAAAATCTCAGGAATGAGATAAGATTCTTAGTGTAAACAATTGGTCTTGCAAAGATACATCTTTAACGACAGGTAGCTACCAGTACGATACAATTAATTTGTATAATATGTTTGATTCTGAAGTTTTTCTTATAATTTCGACCTTTCAAAAGATGGAGAATAGGCAAAATCCATTTCAAAGTTAATATTCTATAAATTAAAAACAACACTCTCAACTGATGATTCAAGCACAAGCATTTGGCCATAAAGACAATAAGATCAAGCATTTTGTTCTTTCAAATAAAAATGGTGTTTGCGCAAAAATCACAAATTATGGAGCCATACTAACTTCACTAACACTACCAATAAAATCAGGAGACAGAGAAATTGTTTTGGGTTTTGATTCTTTGGAAGAGTATCAAAGCGAAAACTATCTGAGAGATTACCCCTATTTCGGAGCAATTATTGGGCGATATGCCAACAGAATCAATCAAGGCAAGCTTACGATTGACGGTCAGGAAATTCAACTACCAACTAATCATGGGCAACATCACTTACATGGTGGTTATTCTGGTTTTGATAAACGAACATGGGATGCTGAGATTATTGATGATTCTAAGCTTCGATTGAGTCTACTTAGTAAAGATGGCGATGAGAATTTTCCTGGAAACATGAAAATAACAGTCATCTATGAATTAAATGATAAAAACGAGCTTACCATCTATTATTCTGCCACTTGCGATAAAACTAGCCCAATCAACCTCACCTCACATACTTATTTTAACTTCACGGGTGGAGAAGAGAACATCTTAAATCATGAACTTCAAATTGATTCAGATTATATTCTTGAAAACAATACAGAACTAATTCCTACTGGTAAGTATCTGGAAGTTGACAATACAGCTTTCGATTTCAGAGCTCAAAAGAAAATTAGTCAGGATATCGAGGCTGTAGAAAATTACGACAACTGCTTTGTATTAAAAACTAAAGGCAAAACGCTTAGAAAAGTGGCTAAAGTCCACGAAGAACAATCAAATATCAGCATGGAAGTTTCAACAGACTTCCCGGGCTTACAGCTCTACACAGGCAAGTATATTAATATTGAAGGGAATAATAAATTTGGCCCCTTTTCAGGACTTGCTCTAGAGACACAAGGTTACCCTGATGCGCCAAACCAAGATAATTTCTCACATGGCTTAATTCATCCAGGAGAAGTATACAAGCACCAAACCCATTATAAATTTCATTTCTAAAAACCTGATTATTCACTAATCTAAATTCAACATAAGGCCAGTAAACCTACCCACAGGTAAACTAGGTGCTGCATTAAAAAGAAAGACAAAAGCTACTCCCCACGAGTAGCTTTTTCTAGTTTTAGAATTAACATATATAACAGACCATACACGCTATATTATAAAGACAAGAATGCTCACCCAGCTCACAAACAAAACAATATATTAAAAAAAGTTAAATTCATACTTAATAAAAACTATTTAACTATACTTGTAAGGATCTATTATTAACAAAAGCCTTACTCTACATGCCAGAACAACCACACAAACAGCAATTTAGACAGCAATTCAGACAACAAAAATACCTATATCATAAACAATAAGATAATCAGTCATAATTTCAATCCGACCAAAACCTAAGTATGACAATCTTTTCAAAACAAACAATTACAATACTCTCAATTTCACTTTTAACTTTCACAATCTCATCATGTCATTCTAAACAAAATGATATTTACACACATCAGATTGAATATAGAGATTACACAGATCATTTGATTGTAGTTGGTGAACTTCAGCCCTCAAACACTCTAAATATTTCATGTCCTCGTTTAAGAGCTGATGCAAGCATATCCTATCTGATTAAGCACGGCAAGTGGGTTGAAAAAGGAGATACTATTTGCATCCTCGAAGCCAAGGAAATTGCAAATAAATATGAACAAGCGAACTCCGATTTAGATAATGCCAAAGCTGAATACAGAAAAACCGAAGCGCAATTAAATCTAAACACACAACTACTGATTGCCCAAAAAGAAACCATTGAAGCCAGTGAAGCCATTAAGAAATTAGACAGCATACAGCAAAAATTTGTCTCAAACTCTCGCAAACAAATTATAGGTCTCGAACTAAAAAAAGCTGAGCTGGAAAAACAAAAGGTGGTGAACCGACTGAATAGTTTAAAAAATATCAACAAATCGATACTCAGTCAGAAGAAAATTAAAATTAAACAAGCCGAAATCCAATTAAGTAGTGCGAAATCACTTTTAGACCAACTGATTATAAAAGCGCCTATCTCAGGTACAATTTTACGTGCAAAACAACGCCGAAGTAATAAATTAATAAATGAAGGAGATATTGTTTGGGGAGGTATGGCTATAGCTAAAATTCCAAATACTGCATCCTATCAAGTCAAACTCTCTCTTACTGAACAAGAATGTAAACAGATAGAAAAAGATTTCCCTTTTAAAGGCAAATCTAAACCCAATGAAATAATTTCAGGATTTATTAAAAACAAAGCCCCAGTTGGAAAACCTATCGAAGAGAATTCTGAAGTCAAGATATTTGACATCATTGCTAAAATTGACTCGATAAACTTCGAGCCCAAGCCAGGACAATCTGTATTCTGTAATATTATAACAAAAACAATTCCTGATGCCTATATCATACCCTTACTGTCCGTATTCCCCGAAGATAGTATACAGGTAGTGTATGTGGCGCAGCAAGATAAATTTGAAAAACGCAGCATAACAATCGTCTATAAAAATGCCATTCAGGCTATAGTAACAAGCGGATTTAAAGCTGAAGAAAAAGTAGCTCTTATCAAACCACACAAAAATCAAATCCTGAAAAAAGATACCTCCGATGAATAAACTAAGCATCTTCTTATTAATTCTTATTTGCACTGCATGTTCTCCTGATGGAAAAGATGACATTTCACTCTACAAAGTAAAGAAAGGTAATCTCTCCATAAGCTTAACCGAAGAAGGAGAATTAAAAGCCTCGAATTCGATCAATATTTCTTCGCCAGCCATTTCATGGCGGTTTGGGAATCTTAAAATCATCAAAATCATTGACGATGGAAAGGAAGTGACTAAAGGTGATACCGTTATGATATTCGATCCATCTGAAGTGGGGAAAGCTATTGAACAATCGAATAATGAATTGGACATCGCTAAAGCAGAGTTGGAAAAAAACAAAGCTGAGCAAGCTTCCAAATTAGAGGAGTTAGAATCGAACTTTAAGATCACAGAAATCTCACATCGTATTTCTGAGATAAACTTTGAACTAGCTGAATATGAAGCTGAGATAACAAAGAGAGAGATTGAACTTAAACTAAAAAAGGCTAAAATATCATTGGGTAAAGCCAAAGGAGAAATCTTAAACACAAAAAAAATTCAGCACGAAGAGTTACAACAATCTCTCCTAAAAATAAAACAGTTAGAAGCTAAGGTAATAGAAGCTACAGATGCACTAAAAAGTCTTACTATAATTAGTCCTGCGCCGGGTATAGCCATTTTAACAAAAAACTGGAGCACCAACAACAAATGGCAAGTTGGTGATCAAACATGGTCGGGTAATCCTATGATTAGTCTTCCAGATCTAAGTCAAATTATATCGACAGTAAAGATCAACGAAATTGATATTTCAAAGATTCGCTCCTCACAAAAGGTTGAGATTAAATTAGACGCTTACTCCGATACAATATTCTCTGCGCAAGTAACCAAAATTGCCAATTTGGCCGAAAGCAAAAATGGGAAAGATAAGATCAAGGTTTTTCCCATAGAGACCCTAATTGATGGGACATCACCAAAATTACTACCAGGAATGACTGTTAGCTGTAAAATAATGATTGACGAAATAAAAGATGAACTCCTCATACCAATAGACGCCTTGTATTCCGAAAAAAACCAGCACTGGGTTTACTTAAAATCAGGAAGTAGCTTCAAAAAAACAGAAGTGGGGATTGGTGCTTCCAATAGCGACTTTGTCATTATAAAAGAAGGCATAAAAGAAGGAGATCAGCTCGCTTTATCTGATCCCTTTCCTGAAAATGAATCAAAGAATAAGCAGGACGAATTATAAACCCCAATTTCATTATGGAAAAAGTAAAAATCCTATTACTGGCGGGAATGCTATTCTTCATTTCCTGTAGCAAAAATAATAAAGACTCAGAATTTAAAATCCAAAAGGGCAGTTTTACAGCTTCAATAACTGAAACTGGTGAGTTACTAGCAATTAATGCAGTGAGTATCAACATGCCATCAATCGGATTTAGGTATGGTTGGCGATTTAAAATTATTGATTTAGTTGATAATGGGACTCTGGTAAAGCTTGGTGAAAAGATTGCTAAAATAGATGAAGCAACAGTTCGTAAAAGAATCATTGAACTTGAGACCCAATACAATCTGGAGCAAGCCAATTTGAACAAACAAATAATTGAGCAAGACAATCAAGTGCAGAGTTTAGAAATAGCCCTCGAAGAAGAACAGGCCAATTACGAACTGAAGGAGCTGGAAATGGAAACCTTTAAATTTGAATCACCACAAAAGCGCACAATCAAAAAACTGGAATTTGAACAGGTCCAGATTAACAGAACAAAAGCCATTCGTAACATTCAGCGCCAAAAGATCATCAAGGAAAATCAAATTAAAATTCAAGAATTAAAGGTTAATCAGATTAAGCTAGATATTGAGCAAGCATATATCGCAGTCAAAAAACTGGATATAGTCAGTCCAATAAATGGTATTGTGCAACTCAAGAAAAACAGAAGATCCAAACAGAATTATAAGATTGGTGATGAAATCTTCTTAAATCAATCTTTTGCCCTTGTTCCAGATATCAACTCGATGAAGGTAAAAACCAGTATAAATGAACTTGATTATAAAAAAGTTCGATTAGGACAAAAGGTTAAGGTTAGATTAGATGCCCTTCCCGAAGTCGTATTTGAGGGGAAAATTAGCTCTTTAGGCAAACTCAGTAAACCCAAAGAGCAAGACAGTAAGATTAAGGTGTTTGATGCTGAAATCACGATCATTAACAATGATGAAAGATTAAAGCCAGGAATGACCGTTAGCTGTCAGATTTTTTATGCCGATTATCAAAATGTGATGTATGTGCATAATGATTGCCTGCTACGAGATAAAGGGAAATACTTCATTTTTCCTGAAAAAAATAAAAGACAAGAAGTTAAGATCGGCTTTTCTAACAACAATTACACGGTTATTCTGGGCGAACAAAAAAAGGGACAAGCTCTATATCAGGCTAACAGAAGGAAAGATCCTGCAAGTCAGCAAGAAGCTTAATAGTTCACTCACTATGAATAGCCCAAAATCAATCGTCTAAAAACCAAGACTAACCAGCCAAAACTGAACCTCCATGCAATTAGAAGAAAATATACAAGCTGCCTTCAACGGCTTGAGAGAGCACAAATTCAGATCATTTCTGACCATGCTGGGTATTATATTCGGCGTTGCTTCCGTTATTGCCATGCTTTCCATTGGAGAGGGTGCCAAACGTGAAGCCATAAAAAAATACCAACAACTGGGCGTAAATAATATTATCATCCGGGACATGGATCTTTCTGATAAAGAATTGGAAAGTATGCGAGCCAAATTTTCTCCGGGATTATCTCTAGAAGATGCACAAGCCATCAGGGAAATTGTTCCCCAGATTGTTGATGTGGCGCCACAAGCAGAAAAGAAAGCCAATATCAAATACCAGGACAAATCCATAAAAGCGACTTTGATTGGCGTGACCCCAAGTTATTCTAAAATCCTAAACTATTCGACCGATACAGGTAGTTTTATCAATAAGAACCATCAAGACAGACAACTAAAGGTCTGTGTAATTGGGACTGATATCGCTTCCAAGTTTTTTACTATCGACGATCCGATAGGACAAAGCATTAAGGTTGACGACCAATGGCTGGAAGTGATTGGTGTATTGAAAAGCAAATCGCTTTTTACAGAGACGGTCGGTGAACTGGCATCCCGGGATTTAAATTCCGACATCTATATCCCCCTGTCCACTTTTCACAAACGGTTCGAAAAAGAAAAATTACTCTCCAGTGAGTTAAAACAAATAACGATAAAACTAGAGGGCTCTGAAAACATTACCCAAATATCTAAAATTGTTGAGAATCTGGTAAACCGTCATCATTTCAACAACAAGGACTTTAGTATTGTCATCCCGATTGAGTTATTGAAACAGGAAGAAAAAGAACGCCGTATTTACAATATCCTCTTGGGTTCGATTGCTGCTATTTCTTTATTGGTAGGTGGCATTGGCATTATGAATATCATGTTGGCCACAGTGATGGAAAGAACCCGCGAGATTGGTGTACGAAGAGCGATTGGTGCAAAGAAAGATGACATCCTCTCTCAATTTATCACCGAGTCACTTGTACTAAGCATCATTGGAGGAATTATCGGGGTCATTTTTGGCTTAACACTTTCCATCACCATCTCGCTATCCACTGCCATTACCACAAGTGTCACCCTATACTCAGTTCTCATCGCCTTCCTATTTTCGGTACTTGTGGGTGTCACCTTTGGTTATTTGCCCGCACGAAAAGCAGCCCGTTTGAGTCCTATTGAATCCATTCGTTACGAATAAATCCCTTGAATCATGCTAATTGAAATTAAAGATCTAAGAAAAAAATATATCATGGGCGATATGGAGGTTGAAGCACTACGGGGCGTCAACCTAAATATTTCGACTAACGAATTTGTTTCCATCATGGGACCATCAGGTTCAGGAAAATCGACTTTGATGAACATACTGGGCTGCCTGGATACACCAAGCTCTGGACAATACCTCTTCGATTCAATCGATATTTCATCACGAACAGATGATGAACTTTCCGAAATCCGTAATCAAAAGATTGGTTTCATTTTCCAAACGTTTAACCTGCTGCCAAAATTAAATGCCCTGCAAAATGTAGAGCTGCCCCTAATGTATTCGGGCGTTGAAAAACACTTGAGGAAAGATCTCGCTAAAAAGGCCTTGAAAAGGCTCGGTCTGGAAAACAGGATGAACCACAAACCCAACGAATTGTCGGGTGGACAAAGACAGCGTGTAGCCATAGCTCGTGCCCTGGTTACCAATCCAGGGATTATACTTGCCGACGAACCCACAGGGAATTTGGATACCAAAACAGGATTCGAAATTATGGGAATTTTTAAGGAACTGCATCAGGAAGGCAATACCATTATCCTGATTACCCATGAACCCGAAATTGCAGAACAGGCAGACCGAGGCATTATCATTCGCGACGGCCTGATCACCAAAGATGCACTCAACACAACAATTCTAAGTCCCAGCAACGCCATTCTAACTCAAATATAAGCCGTTCAAAAAGAGCAAAAACATGATAAACACACAAAGAATAACAGCCATTTTACTTCTATTTTTCTCCTTCAACATCACACTTAAGGCTCAAGAATCTTTAGTTATGAAACTGGATTTAGAAACCAGTATTAAGATTGCCAAAGAACAGAGTTACACTATGCTGATGTTGAAAGAGGGTTTAAATTCTGCTCAATATCAATTAAAAGCAGCCAACTCTTCGTTCAAAACTCACATCAGTATGGACATAACAGCACCAAACTACTCAGAATCAATTGTTGATTTTCAGGATAGCGAGGGCATGACTTATTTTTCGAACAAACAACTGTCCTACTCTGGAAACCTGACAATCGATCAACCTTTGCCTACAGATGGACGTCTATTTGTTCGTTCGGGCATATACAATACCGATGATTACGATCAGGACGAAAAATTTATGAAACTACAGACCCGTATCGGATTAACACAACCTATTCAGTCGCTTTACGCCTACAACTCGATAAGATCGGAATACGAAAAAGCCCGATTGAATTACGATTTAACCAGTAAACGTTTAAAAAGAAATGAACTGGATTTGATTTACAAAGTAAGTAAAGCCTTTTACGATCTGCATGCCTCAAAGGAACACATGGGCATTACAAAAATGTCGATGGACAGACTTTCAGAAGCCTATAAAATTGCCCAAAACAAATACAAAGCGGGCTTAATCAGAGAAGTGGAAGCCCTACAAATGGAAGTCGATTTGGGAGAAGCTCAAAACGCCTACGATCTTGCCACTGTGAACCATGCCTCACAATTGAACGTTTTTAAGCAAGTGCTAGGTCTTTCTTTATCTGAAAATATTGAATTGCAAAGTGATTTCAGCTACAATCCCATACATATTGATGTTAAAATCGCTTTGGAAAAAGCTCTTGAAAACAGATTGGAACTTAAGGAACAGCAATTGCAAATAGACCTGACCAATATTGAATTGAAACGTATAAAATCAAAAGGAACCCTATCGGGAGACTTGGAAGCCTATTACGATTTTGTTGGGATGGATAAATACGATATCAATAAAAACCTAGGTGGTGCCATTAATGGAACCTGGGGTACTCTAAAGGATAGACCTGCCAACTTTGGTATTTTGCTAAAACTGAAAATTCCAATTCTCGATTGGGGAGAGAACCGCTCACGAGTTAGAGCCGTGCAAGCGCAAATCAAACAAAGCGTTTATCAGCAAGAAGCCCAAACCATCGAAATTGAAAGCCAGGTGATCAGAACGGTAAACGAAGTACATAGCACACTGAGACGCTTGGAACTACTTAAAAAGAACAAAGTAATTGCCGAAAAAAGTTTTGACATATCGCAAAATAGATTCTCCAATGGCGATATCGACAGTCAGACTTTGGCACTGGATCGTGAACGATTGGACAAAACCAACGAATCGCACCTAAGAGCATTTATCGATTACAAACTAAAATTAGCTGACCTTATGCGCAAAACCTTCTACGACTTCGAAAAGAATCAGGATGTGATTTATTAAACATTTTGAAAGAAGGAATATTAAAGAGGCGAACTAATAAGTTCGCCTTTTTAGTTTAATTTAGTTAGTGAAAATATAGGCCAGTTTAATTAATAAGAAGATTTAATGGCTATCGGTGTGAAAACAAAAAAAGAATAAGTGTACAAATCAAATAATTAGCTAACACATAATCTGTACGATTATGAACAATAAAGCATCCGCTTTCGAACAGACAGATGAACACAAATAAATATGCTTATGTATAACACATATGATTATTAAGCTAATAAGCACTTAGGTATATTTATTGATTACTCAGAGGCTTAATTAACCCAAACCCTATTAATTTAGATATCAATGAAACTCACAAACAAAAATCTAATCGTCTTTCTCCTATCTCTAGCCTTAATCTCAATGGAGATTATTTGGTCGAGAATTTTCTCAGCGGAATATTTTTACACCTTTGCTTTCCTCATATTGAGTGTAAGCATTCTTGGCTTAGGACTCGGGGCCTTATCCTTGCGAATG
>NZ_JBFFKR010000098.1:0-11667 GCF_041555295.1 Ancylomarina sp.
GATTATTATAAAAGACTAAAAGAATATGCTCTGGATCTCACTCCGGGAGAAGTTAAAATTTGTACTTTCTTAAAATTAAACATGACGAGCAAGGAAATTTCAGCTATTACCCACCAGAGCGTTAAAAGTATTGAAGTGACCAGAACACGAATTCGCAAGAAATTGAACCTGACTAATAAAGATGTTAATCTGGTGAGCTTTCTTATCGATCTCTAGGCGTTTATTGTAGATCAGAATATCCCTATCTGATCTACTAATAGCAACAAGAGTCATATCGTTAGCAATACCTACAATCTGAAATTGAAATAATTGGCTTACTCGCCTGAGTAGGTCTTCCTTTAGTATGGAGTGCAATTACGTTTTGTGATAATTTTATAAAACACAAAAAGCTTATATAAGTGCCGTACTTAGTGATGGATTGAATAAAATCATTGAATGATTTTTCACTCCGAATAATACACTTACATTTTAATTTCCTCAAAAAAAGAAATGTTTAGCTTTTAAACAATTCTAATAAGTATTATACCTAGTGTCATTTTGATATATTGAGGGTATAATATAAGTTATTTCTAACTAAGCCTGCTAGTTGTTTTTTTAACGGTTAGTGTAAATAGGGCGAACCCAACTTTCCCACATTTCCAGAACTTAGAAAAGAACATCCTCTTTACTAAGCAAACCATGATTTAGCATCTGCTTTAAAGCTCATTTTTTTTCTCTGATTAAAAGTAAGCTCAGCTCATAAATGGGCTTTTGTTTAAGTCGTAATTGTCTATCCGATTTTATTTCGCAGTTAATCTCTCATTCTTTTAGGCAAGACATCATGAACTGATGGGCTAATTGGAGGCTCATATGTGCACTCTAATACTTATGAAAAAATATCGCATGCGCGATATTAATGATGTGGTTGTCAAATGCTTAGTTGTCTTCTGAGTGTTCGGTTAGTACCCAGTTCGGATATCTGAGTGTTAATTTATGGGGTGTATAGTTCTATTGAGTGGAATAGGCTTATGTGATTCTTAAGGGAGCGGGCTATACTTGTTTGGTTTTTAATATCAATTGTATGACGCCTAAAGAAAAAACGGATGGGAAGTAGTAAGGATAAGAAACTTCAAGATCTATTGGAGAAAAGAGCTGAGGAAAATAAAGCCTTGAAAAAGATTCTTAATTCCATTAGTTCATTGAATAAAAAGGAAAAAACTTCAACTAAACCCAAAAAATAAACGCTATGAATTTTCAAAACAAAAGTCCCGTATAAATTCCATTAATTATTCATTGGAATTTGATTTTTAATTTACACAATTTTTTTATGATGAAAACGATACAATTAAAAAAAATAGTATTAATGGTTTTATGCCTGGTTCTCCTAGCAGGGAGTGTTTTTGCCCAGGTAAAACCCAGCGACATGCACACTGGTGTTGTCCGGGTCAAATTTAAACCCCAGCTTACTACAACATTAAAAAGTATGAGCCCCTCCAGTGTTGGAGGGGTGCTTTCAACTGGTATCAGCACTTTTGATGCTGCCAGTGCAAAAGTGAGTGCAAGCACGATGAAAAGAGTTTTCCCTTATTCAGCTAAGCATGATGCAAAGCACCGTAAGCATGGCTTACATTTGTGGTATGAGATTTCAATTGATGCAACAATAAACCCACTTCAAGCAGTATCTGCTTATTCTAATAGTGGAGATATAGAAATTTCAGAGCCTGTATTGAAAAAGCGATTGATTACTGGAGAAGTTAAAGCTTTAGCTGAAACAAGTTCAGAAGAGGGAGAATATTTTAATGACTCTTACTTAAAAGATCAGTGGCATTACGACAATAAGGGAACTTTGAATCCTAGTGTTGTTGAGGGAGACATTAACCTTTATGAGGCTTGGAAAACACAAGCTGGACAGCCTAATGTAATTGTAAGTATTGTTGATGGCGGTATAGATATCGCTCATAAAGACCTTAAGGATAATCTTTGGGTAAACACTGCCGAGTTAAATGGTGAAGATGGAGTAGATGACGACGGTAATGGTTTTGTCGATGACGTACATGGATACAATTTTGTTGACAATATCGGTGATGTTAAGCCTCATGAGCATGGGACTCACGTTGCAGGAACCGTTGCTGCTGTAAACAATAATGGTATTGGAGTAGCCGGAGTAGCTGGTGGTACTGGAAATGGAG
The DNA here is from genome assembly GCF_041555295.1 of Ancylomarina sp. Lineage (NCBI taxonomy): Bacteria > Pseudomonadati > Bacteroidota > Bacteroidia > Marinilabiliales > Marinifilaceae > Ancylomarina > Ancylomarina sp. The sequence goes on from NZ_JBFFKR010000098.1 coordinate 2,169, forward strand.
ATGGTGTACGTTTAATGTCATCGCAGATATTTACATCTGCTGGTGGTGGCGGTGGTTTTGCTTCTGCAATTGTATATGGAGCTGATAATGGTGCTGTTATTTCGCAAAACTCTTGGGGTTATAGAGTTCCAGATATGATCGAGCAGGTTGTATTATCAGCTATCGATTATTTTATCGAAGAGGCAGGACAATATGAAGGAAGCCCAATGAAGGGTGGTATTGTAATTTTTGCATCTGGTAACGATAACGTTGATGCTGCAATGTATCCTGGATATTATGAAAAAACTCTTTGTGTATCTGCTTTAGGGCCTGATAACAAAAAAGCGGAGTATTCTAATTATGGAGATTGGGTTGATATTTCAGCACCAGGAGGAGATCAAATGCATGGTCAGACTTCGGGTGTTTTGAGTACAATGCCTAATAACTCTTATGGATATATGCAAGGAACATCAATGGCTTGTCCTCATGTTTCAGGTATTGCGGCATTGGCTGTATCTCAGCATGCGGGTCCTACTTTTACTGCAGATGAATTGAGACTGTATTTGGAAAGTTCAACGCATGATGTAGATGGCTACAATCCTGGTTTTGAAGGGAAAATGGGTGTAGGGTATATTGATGCTGCTATGGTCCTTAAGAAAAATGAGGGCGTTACTCCTGATGCAGTTACAGATTTACAATTAGTTGGTATTGCTCAGGACTTTGCAACTCTAAACTGGACTGTTCCTGTTGATGAAGATGATGATTATCCTACTAATTTCCAGATTTTCTACTATACAGAAGAGATTACCAATGAGAACTTAAATGAAGCTCAGCTCGTAAGTATTAATAATACTCAAACTGCTGGAACTGTTAGAGAATTCGAGTTAACGGGATTAGAGCCTTTAACGACATACTACTTCTCTATTCGTTCTATGGACAGATGGGCAAATAAGTCGGAATTGTCAGTAGTGGTTTCAGGAACAACAAATGCAGGACCAGATATCAATATCGATCTTTCGTCTATTGATTTGGCTATTAGTGATGCTGATGCTTTTATGAAAGGTGCGTATTTTACTATTGAGAATTTGGATCAAGGCTTATTGAAGTGGGAAGGATTATTAAGACACAAAAGCCAGAGCCTAAAATGGAACTCTACGGGGATTACTTATCCTTTAGCAAAATCGTCTATAGATTATTCTAATTTTTCTTTACGAAAAGTAAGAATGCATGCAAATGATGAGGCAAAAAAGACAACTGCGGAAACTCTAACAGGTTACAAAGAAGAAATTGGTTATGGTGATGGTGTATTATATATTATTGGAGAAAGTGATACGACCTATACTAACTCGTCTGCAGTAAAATATATTGTAGATCAGGATGGTGGTTTTAACCTGACAAATGCCGAGATGACTGTTGCACATGATCCAGCTACTGGAAATATGGTGATGGAAATTTATCGCGGTACTGAACTTATCAAAGAAAACCTTTATTACGCACAGGAAGTTTCAAACTATAATCCTGATCCGCACACACAAAATGTGCAGCTAACTGAGCAGATTTATTTTGAAAAAGGAGAAACGTTTTGGATTGTATTCCATATTCCGCAGGGTAATACCTATTGTTTAGGTACTCAACAAGAAACAGAGGCTCAACATTCTGACAATTGTTTCATGAGTTTTGACATGGGAGCAAGTTGGAAAAGATTGGATTCATTGATTGATGACTATTATGTATGGGCTACCAAAGCGATTAGTACCAATAAGTATTTGGGAGAGTTTATTAGCCTGGAACCGGCATCTGGTACTGTTGAAGCCGATCAGACTCAGCACGTACGAATGGATGTTGACGCTACGAAATTAATTAATGGAAGCTATCAGGCAAACCTTCTTATCCAATCCAACGATAGTGACGAGAAGGAATATCGCCTTCCGGTAAATATTACTGTTGATGGTCAGAAGCCTGACTTGCGTAACATTAGTGTCGTTGATTATGGAAGTGTTTTCCAAGGAACGAGTAAAATCTTAATTATTCCGGTTACTAATTTCGGATATGGTAATTTTTATGGCGTTTCAGCTAGCTCAAATGATCCTCAGTTCGAAATTGTAAAGAAACCCTGGAATATTTCTGCACGTGATTATGGTTATTTTACTGTAAAGTATACGCCAGATAATGCAGGGAATGATAATGCAATAATCAACTTGCAGGATAATAAAGGTAATACCCATCAGGTTAGATTATTTGGAGTTGGTACCACGCCTGCTCAAATTCAATTAACACCTGCTGAACAAGTTTTACCTGCTATGTCTATTGGAGAAACTACATCCACTAGCTTCACTATTACAAATACTGGAGAGTATCCTCTGGAATATAAGATTCCTGTGTATGATAAAGAGAACATGAGCCAGGAGGATTACTTCACTCATAAGTTCGGATATTCATACGATAGTAATACGGAGGGTAATGATGATATCAAATTTGTATGGGAAGATATTACTACTGGAGGAGAAGATGTATCAGATTATTTTAAAAATGTACATCCTAACTTTAAGTATAAGGAAGTTGAGCTTGGTTTTGCATTTCCTTTTTACGATAGAAAAATAACATCTATCAATTTAACACGTTTTGGTGTCTTAACTCTTGATCAGGAAGGACCATTAGGAAACTGTTCACCTCCAAATTTGGATTACCGATGCGCGCCTAAAGGTATGATTTCAGCTTTCGGTTGGCCTTTAGATATCAACCGTAGCGGTCAAATCCATTATAAAAAAGAGGCTGGTAAATTCATTGTTCAGTATACCGATGTATTTATGGAAGAAGGTTACACTTATGAAGTTGGAACTTTCCAAATTGTTCTTTTCCAAAATGGAAATATCGAGTTTAGATATAAAGATGTTGAGAACATGTATTCGATGGATAGAGAACAGGCTTTGATCGGTCTTGGCGATCCTGAGTATCAAGATGGTTTCTTAATCAATGGTTTAGGTTTAGATTTCGTTGAAGAAATCATGGGTAGATTACAGTATAACAATACTGTATTCAAAGTGAACCATCCAGGAGAGAATCTGGTGAAATCCTTATCAAAAACCACCGGTATTATTGGTGTTGGTGAGTCAGAGCAAATTGACGTTCAGTTAAACACTGAGGGTGTAAATGAAGGAAATCTATATCAAGCTATTTCTATTTTGAGTAACGATCCATTTGCACCTGCTAAAGCATTTAAAGTAAAAGTAAATGTGAATGGTGGAGGTCTTGCTAAACCTGTTATCAATAGAACCAATATTGATTTTGGTCAGGTTTTTGAAGGTGGATCTGAAAAGGAGACTATTTCACTTGTTAATGAAGGAAACAAAGATGTCGAAATTACTTCCGCTACTTTAACTGGATTAAATTACATTATTGAGGATGCAAACTATCCACAAGTTTTAAAAGCGAAATCAACCAACTTTATTAATGTTTCCTTAGCGACTCAAAATTTAGGTTTAGTTAATGATATATTAACGGTTACTTGTGCTGACGGTACTGTATTTGATGTTGCTCTAAGTGGCGAAGTTATTGCCGCTCCTCAAATTGCAGTTGATGTGACTTCATTTGATGAAGTGCTTGAAGCAGGGAATAAGGTTGTAAGAACTATTACAGTTAATAATACTGGTGATTCTGATCTTGAGTTTGTAATGACCGGAAAAAATTGGTTATACCATGTTGAACCTAAAGCAGTACCTAACTCAATACCTGACTTTTCATATTCTTTGACGACAAACAATGACTTTGGTGGTCCTCAGTTTGCATGGGAAGAATTAGTTGGTAATGGTGAAAAAACATCATATAAATGGTATTCTGCTAATCAGCAATTGTGGAAACCATTGGCCTTACCTTTTGAGTTTGACTTATATAACCAACCAACCGATACGCTTTGGATTAGTTGGCAAGGTATGCTTACAACTGCAGAACCAAGAATCAACCCTCCTTATATTGGAGCTGAACTTTTCCCGAATGTAACCGAGCCCAATAGTATTGTTGCTCCATATTTTGCCATTCATAATTATCCTGAATCAACGAATGAGAACTCAGGTATATTTCATAAAGTTTACGACGACAGAGTTGTAATACAGTGGAATGAGTGTATAGATATGTATGTTCTTGGCGAAAATTACAGTTTCCAAGCGATTCTTTATAAGAATGGTAGCATCAAGTATCAATATAAAGCTGCTGAGTACAATTCATGGATGCATTTAGGTATCACAGGAATTGAGAATAGTGATGGTACTGATGGTATGTTGATTGCAGGTTATCAGACTTACTTGAGAGACCAACTGGCCATATTATTAACACCAGGGGAAAAACAAGTTATTCCTGCTAAGGGAACTGCCACTTTTGATATTGCTATTGATGCCACTGCCTTAAATAAAGGTTGGTACGATGCTAAATTGCAGTTGTTTAATAATACGCCAAACAACTCTATGCTTGAGATTCCAGTTTATCTGGAAGTAAGCGGCGACCCAAAAATGGAAGCTCCGGCAGATATCCAATTTGGTGAAGTTATGGCTTATGAAGTTGCAGATGACTGGGGATGGATGGAAGCTCATTCGTACTACCATGAATTTTTAATAAAGAATGTTGGTAAGGATGTCATGAATTTCTCTTCTGTGGCTTTGGAAGATAATTCGGAAGCAATAGTTGAATACTATGTTGAAAGCTGGGGAATGTATAGCTGGCAGGAAGTTCCACCAATGTTTCGCCCTTGGGCTCCATTTGAGTTGAACCCGGGAGAATCACAAAAAATGAGAATTCGTTTGATGCCTACAGGAAATGTAAGTGAGTTTTCTACTAACTTGGTGTTTAAGGGTAATCTACCAGAAGGTGATTATTTATTACCTATTCATGCGACTGTTACACTACCTCCAGTAGCTAATTTAGTTGGTGATGAAATTCACATTCTAGCGAATACAAAGGAGCATAAAGAGAACAAATCTTTGGTTCTTTCTAACGAAGAAGGACAAGGTGCATTAGAATATAGCATCTCTATAGACTACAACAGAGTTGCCGTGAGCAATGCTGCTGAAATCTTCAACGCTGGTTTATATTCTTCAGAGGAATATAATATTGAGCAATTGGCAAATACCAGCAATAATGCATCTCCAAGTTCAGAGGAAGATTATGATACCGTTATGGAGTATGATACTCTAACTAAACCTAATATGTTCATTGGTTACGGCGAAGGACAAGCATTTATGCCAGGTATTGCTTTTATAGCACCTAATGCAGGATTTAAATTGTCTCATATTAAAACTTGGTACCGTCCTTTAGATGTATTGTCTTCTGAAGTTCAGGTCTATGTTCTTGCTGGAGGAACTGGGTTTGAAGATGCTAAATTATTAACTCAGGAATCTTATACGCATGTCATTGAAGAATCTGATGAAGCTGGAGGGTATATAACTATTGAATTGTCAGAACCTCAGCAGTTTTATCCTAATGAGAAATTTTATATCGCTATTTCTTATCCGTTGGGCGTGTCACATCCTCAAGGTACCGTTCTTCTTGATGAGCCTGTAGCTGATCGTTACTTTTTCCCATATGGCGAAGGTTGGACAGATGTTGTAGATTCTCCGCTTGAAAACTATGCCTGGATGATTAAAGCTTTAGAGAAAGAACATGTTGGTACATCATGGGTGAGTTTGACTAATGAAACGACAGGTAGTATTGCTGCCGGAGAGTCATTAAGTTTGGACTTCTACTTCAATGCAGCTGGTGTAATGGATCCCGATAATTTTGCAAAAGTCATTGTAGAATCAAACGATCCTATCCAGCCTGTAATTGAGAAAAACTTCTCTCTTCACTTAAATCAGGGACCTGTATTTACTATTGATACAGATGTCAATTATACGGTAGAAGAGAACGAAACAATTTCTTTTAAAATACTCGTTGAAGATAAAGAAGGTGATAATTGTACTTATACACTTGCAGAAGAATCTGATTACGTTCAAATGAGTGTTGTTAATGATACGATTACAATCACTTACAGTCCAGGATTTGAAGCTTCAGGAATCAATTCGATTGTGATTAATGGTGTTGATGAGCATGAAAATGCAACAAGTCAAGAACTTCTTATTGAAGTACTGAATGTGAATCGTGCACCTGAATTAATAGACACTGTTGGAACACGAGAGTATTATGAGGATGAAGAGTTTGATTACATCAATCTTTTACCTTTATTTTCTGATCCTGATAACGAACCGCTGAATTATGTTGTCTCAGTTGATAATCCTATTGTTTCGATATTTACATCTGATGATGAAATTGCAATTAGACCCCTGGAACCAGGTAGTGCTGTGGTAACTGTTGTGGCTTCTGATTCTGAAGGATTAAGCGCTCAAACTTCATTTAATGTGAGAATTGGAACTGTAACGGGTATCGAAGACCCAGAAGGGACTTCGGAAACTAAGGTATATCCAGTTCCTACTTCAGGTCCATTAAATATTGTTCTTAGTAACAGTATTCAAGGCGATGTGACAATCTCAGTAATGAATGTTGTTGGTCATATTCAGTATCAAACTAAAGTGAATAAGATTAGTGGAGAACAGATTGAGAGACTTAATATTGGTCATATGCCATCAGGTATCTATTTGGTTAAAATAACGACAACCACTGGAGATATTGTTAAGCGTGTTGTGAAGATATAGTTTTTTACCCTCTGGCGTAAGCCAGGGGGTAAACGTTATCCTTAAAAGGGTTTTTAACCCTTGAATTAAATTGTTAAAAAATAAGTTTTATGAAAATATTAAAGTTTGTACTTCTCTTTGTCTTTGCTAACGGCTTGATAAGCTGTGGAGGAGGAGATGATAAGAAGGTGGATACCACCAAGCCTACTATTAAATTGAATGGTCCTTTAAGTACAGTTATGATTAATCCAGGTGGTATTATTAATGTAAATGCTGTACTTTCTGACAATGTTAAGTTGGATGACTATGTTGTTAAAATTAGCTATCGAGGTTTCAAGTCAGTGAAAAATGTAGAAGAATTTTATTTCAGTTCTTATGCCGATTTGGATGCTTATGGCAATGCTTTACCAGTAATTAAAGGAGAAAGTTCTTTTGACTTGAATTTTGATATCGCAGTTGGGGAAACTACACGTGTTGGGGATTACATTTTTTCTATTACTCTTACTGATGAGTCTGGAAACAGTACCGAAGAAATGGTGCAATTTGAAATTTCCCGCTCATGACCTAAATAGGTTGTCCCAGATGGTGGATGAATGTCGTGTGAATCGCTGTTGGACAGCTTGTTGTTGGAGAAAGGATCTGCTTTAGAGTAGATCCTTTCAAAAATTAAACTAGAAATGTTCCTATTTAATGAGAATATTATCAAAATTAATTTATATGAAAAAATGTCTTCTGACTTTGCTTTTATGTTTTATTTCAATCGGTTTATCCTCTCAAGAGAAGCTTGTTCTAGATAGTTTGTTGATTAAGTTGAAATATGCCGAAGGGGATAGTCAAAGAGTTGATGTTTTATGTAGGTTATCTGATTATTATTTGAATCAGGATTTATTGAAATCTCTGGAATATTCTCATAAAGCCATCGTTTTAGCTGGTAAAAATGAGGAGCCTTCTCAAATGGCTCTTGTGCAATTCAAAAGAGGGCAGCTGTTTTTGCTTTCCGGTGATTACGATATGGCCTTAACGCAGCTGTTTCTAAGCTTGACAATTTATGAGGATGTAAATGATTTTCTTTCTCTTTATAAGGTTTACAATTGTATAGGAGGAATTTACGATCGTATTCAAGATTATGACAAGGCATTGGAATTTTATTTTAAAGCCTTAGACAGTTTTCATAAACAAACGGCAAGTAAGAAACCTCAAAGTGAAAATATACATGGGATTTACAACAATATCGGAAACATTTACAACTATAAGAATGAAAAGGATACTGCTCTGGAATACTATCAGAAAGCTTTGAAATTGGCAAAATCTCTTGATAGTTATAAAATAATGGGGGCGATCTATAATAACTTAGGAAGACTGTATGCTGATATTGGCGATTATGACAAAGCCTTACCCAGTTTGGAGAGATCACTGGAGTATCGAAAAAAAGTAAACGACAAGGAGGGGTTGGCTATTTCCTATTCTGTATTGGGTAAGTATTATATGATGGTAGAAGAGGAGGATAAAGCGCTTCAGTCTCTTCAGAAGTCATTGGAATTAGGAAAGGAAATAGGATCATTATATACTCAAAATTATGTCTATAACTATATGTCAATAATATTTGAGCAAAAGGGTGATAAGGGGAAGGCACTTCAAATGCATAAGTTATTTAAGCAAACCACTGATAGCTTAATCAACCAGAAAACAATACAGGAAATTACTAAGGTCAGAATGCAATTCGATTTTGCTAAAAAAGAGAAATTGAAGGAAGTTGAAGAACAAAAAGCTCACTTTAAGTTCTGGTTAATAATTTTGATTCTTACTTTGAGTGTTCTTGTAATAGGTCTTTTGTATGTGTTGTTGAAAGTCAATTCAAAACGAATGAAATTGAAGCAGGAACACATTCTAATGCAAAAGAAGAATTTGGAACAGGATCTTGAAGTGAAGAATAAGGAGTTGGTGACAAGTGTAATGTACCTCCTGAAGAAAAACGAATTGATGAATGATGTGTCAACCCGATTGATAGATCTGAAATCCAAACTAAGAAAAGAAAACCTAGCACCTGTCCAAAGTATATTACTGGATCTTCAATTAGCCGGAGAGCAGGATATTTGGAAGGAATTTGAACTCCGTTTTCAGCAAGTTCATAATGAGTTTTATCATAATTTACAAGCTAGATTTCCTGATTTAACCCCTGGACAGGTAAAAATATGTGCTTTCTTAAGGCTAAATATAAGCAGTAAAGAAATATCGTCAATTACCCATCAAAGTGTAAATACAATTGAGGTTTTGCGTTCGAGAATTCGCAAAAAACTAGACTTAACCAACACGAATGTAAATTTGGTTACTTTTTTGAGCGAATTTTAGCAACTAGTTTTCTTTAAATATATGGTATAACGATGTTTTTTTATTTTAGAAACTTAGCTAAGTAGTTTTTATTGTGGCAATTGCCAGATTGATCACTAATGTTTTATTAAATGAAAGAATTGAGACTCCTGGTTTCGATTCTTTTTTGTTTCTACCCCATAAGACAACTCAGGAAAAGAAAGAAGTTTCCATTTAAAAACATGAGTTTTTGATAAAATGTCTGTCTGTTTTTTATTGTTCGAATTAGGCTCTTGAGTCCCTATATAATCTCTGATTAACTTCAGATTTATATGAGTCAGAATGTTGCGTGTTATTTGTTTGGTTGTCTGCATTTTGACGGCTTGTGTAATGGCTATTGTTAAGGTGCTTTTGTTGTTTGTAATGAGTAAATAATTGGCCAGTTTGAGTTTGGTATGAATAATACTATGGTTTTTTATTAAGTAAATAAATAAAGTTGAGTTACTCTTGTTTGGAAGAATGAAAAAGGGAGGAAAGTATGAGTGAGATTGATAAAA
>NZ_JBFFKR010000099.1:0-11652 GCF_041555295.1 Ancylomarina sp.
AGCATTTCTTCTTCAATAATTGGATTAATGATTAAAGGAATATCCTGAACAATGGCAGAATGGATTAGTCCCCAAGACATAATCAGGCTAGTTGAAATAATGATAAACAAAAGAATACCAGGATCAAAGGACTCGTTACTATATTCTTGAGGAATGGCATAATATAGCAAAACCGTAATTAACCCTCTTGGCGCTATCCATATTTGCGGGAAAATATCAAAACCCATAAAAGCACGAAGAAATAACCAACGTATGGCATAAATGCTAGCCAATAGCATTAAACTAATCTCCAACACCCTAAAATCGAAAAGATTAGAAACTACAATACTCAAACCAAATATTACGAAAAAAAAAGTTCTGACAACAAAGGCTGATTCCATTGTTATGACATGCAACTCTCGTTTGAGAACTTCAAACCTCTCCTTATGAAGATATTTTCGTAAACGACCACGATAAAACAATTCGTTATTTTGAGCAATTATTCCAAATACTAGAATAATAATTAGTGGTGATAAGTGTAACATTTTCCCTACAGCATAAAGCAAAACCAAAAGAGAAATCAATAGGAATAAATGTGCTCCATCTTTAATAAACTGGAAGAGATACAAGAGTAGATAACTGGCGGTAAAAGCGACTATGCAAGAAACCACAATACTTATTCCAAAACTTAGAATAGGATGCATAACTTCTGATGTAGCTAAAGGATCTGGATTTTGAAACTCGATAACATTCAAAACAAAATAGAATAGCATGATCCCTATAATATCAGAAAAAGTACTTTCATAAACATGAAATTCCCTTTTTTCTTCACTTAGTTTTCCAACACTTGGAATAATAATAGCACTAGATAGGATAGATAATGGCGTAGCATACAAAACGGATGTAAGCCAGTCCATATTAGGAATCATATAATAAATAATAGCTGAAGCAACAAGCAAAGACGCTGCCAAACCTAAGGTGGCAACAAGCAAAGACCTAATAATGACATTAATTTTCTCTTTCTTCAACTCTAAGTCAAGTGCAGCCTCTAATACGATCATAATTAAACCTATAATCCCAATCACTTCGAGTATTGGGAAAAAATTAATTTCTGGCACATGCATTAACTTTATACCATACTGAATTAGAATACCCAAACCAATAAGCATTAGAACAGATGGAATATGAGTTTTGTTTGCGATTTTAGTAAAAATAAAGGAGAGCAAAATGATTAAACAGCCTGCAATAATTAATTGATATGAGTCGAATTCGAACATTTGCAACAGATTAAGATTGATTTCATATCGAAAATAAACATTTTTTTAAGATAATCAGACTATACAATCCCAATACAGATGAATAAAAAAGCTCCGAGAAAAATCGAAGCTAAATTCAATCCGTCTTTTTCTATCATTAGTTTCTTCTCTTCAAGTACAATACCAAGCCAGTAATTAGAATCCAAAGTATAGTCAAGCCGGCTAGAGGAATAAATAGAATATAGAATTTTCCAAATATGTATTGATATATTCTTCCCGTATGAATCTCTAGACAAAGATTCCACAAAGACATTGGGGCTTTTTGAATTTGCTCAGGCATATTCACAAAGTGATTTTCGTCAGTCATATTCCCCACCCCTAAATTGTAGTCGAAAACAAATTCACGTCCATCTGAATCACGCAAATAACCAGCAATTGGATGAGATGAAATAGGCGGCCCCATTCTTTTAATTGGCACATGAGGCGTCTTTGTAAAATAATCGAAGATTAAAGCCCTTTCAGGAATCCAATAAAATAAGCCAGAAAAAGAGCCAACCAGATATTTACCAGGTTTTACAACCTCAAAAACATTAACGCCCATGACTGAAACAGGTGCATGATTTGGGAATGATACAGGTGCGGTCTCGAAGAAATTATCTGAATAATAGATACCCTCATTGCTAGCTAAAAGCACTCTATCCAACTCCTCATCATAAGTTATTCTTCTCAATTGATCGTACCAGGGATTAGGATCATCAAGGTGAGTAAAAGGTAGTTTATCTACTTTGGCATTTGCAATGGAGATCAATAAAGGTGGGCGTAAAAACATACCCGTTAGGGCAGATAATATCAGAAAGATAATCATCCAATAACCTAAACGATTGTGCCATTTCAAATTGAATTTTAGAAACTTAACCTTCTCCTTGGTGCCTTGACCTTTAGTTTTCAATCGTTTCATCCATTTAGGATAAATAAAATAGATGATTCCTGAAATCGAGAGAAGTATAAAAATCAAGCCAATGAAATCGACAAATAGTTTTCCAAGCAAACCAAAAGCTTCGCCAGAATGCACCTCCCATAAAGTTTTAAACAAGGAAATTTTACCATCATAGTTGGCTTTAGCCAAAAGGTTAAGCGTTTCAAATCCTGAAGAGTTTTGTTTCAATAAATGAGAACGTGTCAATACATAGAAATCACCTTTAACTTCTAGTAAATCCACAACACGTTTTTCTGATACAGGTAATTCAATCTTAAGCCAAACTTCATTTTTAAACTGATAAAGTCCTAATAAAGTCCCTGCATAAAGTTCTCCCGAGCTTGTTTTAAGTATTTTCTCAATTTTACAATTATCAATCCCTTCAGGGAATCCTTGATTAAAATTCTCAAAGCTTTTATAATTGTCTGATGTCTTCCAAACACCAACATTACCATAGATTAATGCCGTGTCTCCATCAAGTTGTAGTCCTGATTTTACAGCAGCCTTATTCCAATTCTTGTATTGATATTCGCTTCCTAAGTACTCTCTATTTAAATCTACCGACGAAAAGGTTTCTCGATGATTCATCACGATACCCGAGAATGCAAACAATAGTATAAATAGAGTGAGAACCAAGGATGGCCACTTATGATGCTTCTTAAAAAACTTTGTCCAATTCTTCATTGATAACTGTATTTTGAGAATTTAAACCTATGCCTAAAATATACAAAAACTGCTCAAAAAAGAATGAACACTCTTCTGAACAGTTTAAGTCATTAACCCAAATATGATCTAACGCCAATCCTATTAACAAGATTTTTGTCAATCTATTTGATAGTCTCCTATCAAATGCTTGTAATGGATACATAGTGACCTATTAGCCACTATGTACCTATGATTCTAGTTGTAATATTTAATTTTTAGTTAAGGAACAATTTCATGTCCTCGTCAACAGTTCCAACACCTGCAATACCGAAAGTATCAATTAATACCTTAGCTACATTTGGAGAAAGGAAAGCTGGCAATGTAGGTCCCAGGTGGATATTCTTAACACCTAAAGAAAGAAGAGCTAATAATACAATAACAGCTTTTTGCTCGTACCATGCAATATTGTAAGCAATTGGTAGATCGTTGATATCGTTTAGTTCAAATACTTCTTTCAATTTCAATGCGATAACTGCTAATGAATAAGAGTCATTACACTGACCAGCATCCAATACTCTTGGAATTCCACCGATATCGCCTAACTCTAATTTGTTGTAACGGTACTTAGCACAACCTGCAGTTAAAATTACGGTGTCTTTTGGTAAAGCAGCAGCAAATTCAGTATAGTAATCGCGACCTTTCATACGACCGTCGCAACCTGCCATTACGAAGAACTTACGGATAGCGCCTGATTTTACAGCATCAACAACTTTATCAGCCAATTGCATTACTTGGTTATGAGCAAAACCACCTACGATAGTTCCGTTCTCAATTTCAGTTGGAGCAGCACATTTCTTAGCTAGCTCAATAATTTCAGAGAAGTCTTTCTTTCCGTTCTCATCAGCATCAATATGCTTGAATCCTGGGAAACCAGATGCTCCTGTTGTATATACTTTATCTTGGTATGTAGACTTCGCAGTTGGAGGAACAATACAGTTGGTTGTAAACAAGATAGGTCCGTTGAAAGTCTCGAACTCTTCGTTCTGCTTCCACCATGCATTTCCGTAGTTACCTACAAAGTGCTTGTACTTTTTGAATGCTGGGTAGTAGTTAGCTGGTAACATCTCAGAGTGAGTGTAAACATCAACACCAGTTCCATCAGTTTGTTTCAATAACTCTTCCATATCCTTAAGGTCGTGACCTGAAATTAGGATACCTGGCTTATCGCTTACACCTATGTTTACCTCAGTAATTTCGGGATTACCATAAGCCGTTGTATTCGCTTCGTCAAGAGTTGCCATGGCAGTTACACCATTAGCACCACATTCCATAACAAGAGCAACTAATTCGTCAGCATTTAAAGTATCGTCAGTAGTTGCTTGTAAAGCTTTTTGCATGAATGCATACATTTCAGCTTTCTCAAGACCTAAGTTATATGCATGCTCAACGTATGCTGCAAAACCCTTTAATCCGTAAATCAACAATTCCCTTAATGAACGAACATCCTCGTTTTCAGTTGAAAGAACACCAATGAAACGTGCTTTTGCATCAAAATCGTTTTCAGCATCAGCAAACCATGTTGCAGAATGGTGAAGGTTTTTGAAAACAACACCAGCCGCTTCAGCTTGAGTTTTGATCTCTTCACGCAGTATTAAACCTTCGCGAATAGCTGCAACAAATTTTACTTTGTCGAAGTTGGCGTTGGTAATGGTCATGAACAAACCAGTCATGATAAAGTTATTGACTTTCTCGTTTTCAACACCTGCTTCACGAGCTTTGGTACTGAAAACAGAGATACCTTTCATTACATACATCAGTAAATCTTGAATGTTTGCAACCTCATCGGTTTTTCCACAAACACCTTTAACTGTACATCCGGTTCCTTTAGCTGCCTCTTGGCACTGATAACAAAACATAGCCATAATAATATTTTTTTAGTGTGAAGATTTCTGAATACTAAATTTAAGCAATCGAATGAGAAATGTCTAATTTATTATCGATGAGCATTCCTCCCTTGCGACACCACAAATATGAGGAAAGATATCAGCAAAAAGTGTAACGAATGTTACAAAGAGGAAAGTTTTAAGAGTTTTTCATCTGTTATTCTCTTTACTGGGTTTCAAGAAATCCAAACTTCATATATTTAAACGTGATATTAGGATTTTTTCTTCTAGATTCGAAGAATAGCAGTTGACTTTCCTCTAATCGATAATTTCATTAACTTTGAGGTCAGACCATAAATCCACAAGAAAACCGCCAAAAGATATAATCAAATTCTAATAATAAGCTCATGTTAAAAAAAGCTTTGCTTCTGCTTTCCGCTGCTCTCATTTGTTTTTCATCTTTTTCGAAAGGTAAAAAAGAAATAACTGTTGTATTCTACAATGTCGAGAACCTTTTCGATACAATCAATCACCCTGACAAAAGAGATAACGATTTCACCCCTATGGGTAAACTCAATTGGGATACCAAAAGGTATAGTGATAAGCTTTCCAAGCTTAGCTATGTTTTGAGCTCAATTAATAAAGAAGTGCTACCTGAAATTATTGGTCTTTGTGAGATTGAAAACAAAGAAGTTATTGAGGATCTTATTAAAGAAGAAAGATTAAAGAAAGGTAAATACCAAATTGTGCATAACGAAAGTCCTGATAAAAGAGGTATTGACTGTGCGCTGATTTACAAAAAAAGTGAATTTAAATACCTTAAACACGAAACTATAAATATTGAGTTTCCCTGGGAAAAGGAATACAAAACCAGAGATATATTATATGTACAAGGCTTAGTCGGAAGAAAAGATACTTTAAACATTTTCGTGAATCATTGGCCTTCACGCCGAGGAGGACAAGAAAAATCGGAGCCCAATCGAATTTTTGTAGCCAAACAATTGAGAAAAGCTGTCGGTACTATTCAAGCAAAAAACCCATTTGCTAAAGTTATCATCATGGGCGATTTTAATGATGAACCAACTGATAAGGCTGTAGTAGAAACTCTAAAGGCCGATAATGACAGAAATACAGATAATCCCATGGGATTATACAACCTCATGTATGATTTACAAGCCAATAACGAAGGTTCGTATAACTACAGAGGTGATTGGAATATGCTTGATAATTTAATTGTCTCTAATTCACTTCTAAACGAATCAAGAGGCTATCAAACCTTACACAATGCAGGCCGAATTTTTCGCAACAAATGGATTTGCTTCAAAAACAAAAAAGGGGTTTTAACACCAAATAAAACCTATGGTGGAACAAAATACTATGGTGGATTTAGCGATCATTTTCCTGTTTTTTTCAAGCTTAAGAAATAAATAAGGACTAAAATTATTTCAAATTAAGTTTCAGTAAAAGCTTTAGAGCATATGCATTTGATGTATATGCTCTCTTTTTATTAGCTTTACAGCCACAAACAAAGTAATTATTCTCGAATGGATTTCAAACTAGTATCAAAATTTCACCCCACTGGCGATCAACCTGAAGCTATCAAACAACTGACAGCGGGATTGAATGATGGTAATCCCTACCAAACTCTTTTGGGAGTAACAGGTTCGGGAAAGACCTTTACTATAGCCAATGTGATAAAGGAAGTTCAGCGACCTACTCTTGTTTTAAGCCACAACAAAACTCTAGCAGCTCAACTTTACGGTGAATTCAAAAATTTTTTCCCAGATAATGCCGTCGAGTATTTTGTTAGTTACTACGACTATTACCAACCTGAAGCCTATTTACCAACGACCAATACTTATATAGAAAAAGATCTTGCGATAAACGATGAGATTGAAAAACTGAGATTAAGCGCCACCTCTGCACTACTTTCGGGCCGTAGAGATGTTATTGTGGTTTCATCAGTATCCTGTATATACGGTATTGGGAATCCTGAAGATTTCCATGCAAATGTTCTAGAGTTGAAACAAGGCCAACGCATCTCGAGAAACAAACTCCTGCTTTCCTTTGTCGATGCCTTGTATTCGAGAAACGAAGTCGAATTTAACCGGGGGAACTTTAGAGTTAAAGGCGATACCATCGATATTTTTCCAGCTTACGCCGATTTTGCTTATCGCATTATCTTTTGGGATGATGAGATCGATGAGATCTACTCCTTCGATCCCTTAAACGGGAAAAAGATTGATCGCTACGATAGAATCACCATTTATCCCGCGAATATTTTTGTCACCAGTAAAGATAAAGTACAGAATGCCATCAGGATGATTCAAGACGATATGGTGGCTCATGTAGAATACATGAAAAGCATTGGTAAGCATCTCGAAGCCAAACGTGTTGAGGACAAGGTGGTTTTCGATTTGGAAATGATTCGAGAATTGGGCTATTGCTCTGGCATTGAGAACTACTCTCGCTATTTTGATGGCAGATCGCAAGGTTCACGCCCATTCTGCCTAATCGACTATTTCCCTGATGATTTATTAATGGTCATTGACGAGAGTCATGTTACCCTATCACAGGTAAGAGCCATGTATGGGGGCGATCATTCCAGAAAAGTCAACTTGGTTGATTACGGTTTTCGTTTGCCTTCAGCTCTTGATAACAGACCCTTAAAGTTTGATGAATTTGAGGCTCTCACCTCACAAACCATATACGTGAGTGCTACCCCTACTGATTATGAGTTAGAAAAATCGGAAGGCGTGGTGGTTGAACAAGTCATCCGTCCTACAGGACTTCTCGACCCAAAAATTGATGTGCGCCCAAGTCTAAATCAAATTGATGATTTGGTTGCAGAAATACATAAAAGAAGTGAAATTGATGAGCGCGTTTTGGTTACAACTTTAACAAAACGTATGGCTGAAGAACTTTCGCAATACTTTGCAGATTTGAATATTCGCTGTCGCTATATTCACTCAGATGTAGACACATTAGATCGTGTTAAAATTATGGAAGATCTGCGTCTGGGGCTTTTTGATGTTTTAATTGGAGTCAATCTTTTACGAGAAGGGCTAGATTTACCAGAAGTTTCATTGGTTGCCATATTGGATGCTGACAAAGAGGGTTTCCTTCGTTCTACAAGAGCCTTGGTGCAAACATCTGGCCGTGCAGCTCGTAATGTAAATGGATTAGTAATCATGTATGCCGATAGGATTACCAAATCGATGCAAGAGACTATCGATTCAACTGATTATCGAAGAGCGAAACAGTTAGCCTATAATGACAAACACAATATAACGCCAACACAGATTATCAAGGATAAAACCAGTATTATGCAAAATGGTCGTGGAGGTTCTGATCCCAAAGCATATAGTGGTCCTGAAACTATTGAGATTGCAGCCGATCCAGTTGTTCAATATATGAGCAAGGAAAGTCTTGAGAAGTCCATCGCTAAAACTAAGAAGTCAATGCAAAAAGCTTCAAAAGAACTTGATTTCCTTCAGGCAGCACAATTCCGTGATGAAATGTACAAATTGGAAAAACTCCTGAAAGAGAAATTATAGTTAAAATCATAAAACTCTTAAATAGCAAAGAGGCTATTGAAAATTAATTCAATAGCCTCAATCTATTTTTTCACAGTTCTAAACGATTAACCTAAGTAGGTTTTAAGTAGTTTAGATCTTGAAGTATGTCTTAAACGTCGAATCGCTTTTTCTTTAATCTGACGAACACGCTCACGTGTTAAACCAAATTTTTCGCCGATCTCTTCAAGAGTCATTTCCTGAATTCCAATACCGAAGAATAATTTGATAATATCGCTCTCTCTTTCTGTTAAAGTGGCGAGTGCACGATCGATCTCTTTAGTTAGCGATTCGTTCAACAAAGCACGGTCAGCAATTGGAGAGTCGTCATTAATAAGAACGTCAAGTAAAGAATTATCTTCTCCATCAACAAAAGGTGCATCAACTGAGATATGGCGTCCCGATACACGAAGAGTATCAGCAACCTTATCAGCAGGTAACTCCAATTGATCAGCTAATTCTTCTGGAGATGGTTTTCTCTCATGCTCCTGTTCAAACTTAGAAAAAGCTTTGTTGATTTTATTCAACGATCCTACTTGGTTCAATGGCAAACGAACAATACGAGACTGCTCAGCCAAAGCTTGCAAAATCGATTGACGTATCCACCATACCGCATAAGAAATGAATTTAAAACCACGAGTCTCGTCGAATTTCTCAGCCGCCTTAATCAACCCTAGGTTACCTTCGTTAATCAAGTCAGGTAGACTTAAACCTTGATTTTGGTATTGTTTGGCTACAGAAACAACAAAACGCAAATTGGCTCGAGTTAACTTCTCTAAAGCTTTTTGATCACCTTTTTTGATGCGCTGTGCCAATTCAACTTCTTCTTCTACAGTAATAAGATCCTCTTTACCAATCTCTTGCAAGTACTTATCAAGTGAAGCACTCTCGCGATTAGTAATTGATTTTGTTATCTTTAATTGTCTCATAGTCCCTTTTTCAACTCGAAATATTGCGCAAAATTAGCTCTTTTTAAATTTACAGCCAAAATTGAATAGCATTTTATTCTAGTTATTTATTAATTTGCGATTTCGAGTCCATTAATCTTCTGTCAAAGAGAAAGCATAATACTTATGCAATCCATTGGGATAAATACCCGAAATAAATATCCCCTCATCCTCTATCAAACTTAAAGCCTTACGAATATCATCCTCGCTAGAAATAGGCTTATTATTGATACTAATAATTATATACCCTTCCTTTATTCCTGCACGTTTCAATTTTCCATCAACCAATTTAATCACTCGCATTCCGTAAGGAATCCCTTGAGTATACATATCTATTTTTGATATCTTTTGAAATTTTGCGCCCAATAAATCGATCTGATTATCATTAATCAGTTGGGTACTACCAATCATATTACGTAAAGTTAAGTCAAAATGTTTCTTTTTCCCCTTTCTTTTTACTAAAATATTTATTTTATCTCCTGGAGCATATTGACTGATTCGTTCTTGTAACTCAGAACTTGTATTCGTTTTTTTATTATCAATTTCAATTATAACATCACCAGATCGGATACCCGCTTTATCTGCAGCACCATTCTCATTCACTCCATCTATATAGACTCCTGAGATCGCATCGAGTTTTAATTTACCTGCCAAATCCGCATCAATACTTCGAATCGTTACGCCTAGAAATGCACGCTGAACTTCGCCATACTTCTTTAAATCGGCAATTATTTTCTTAAAGATACTTTCAGGAATTGCGAAAGAGTAGCCAGAGTATGATCCTGTTCTTGACTCAATAGCCGTATTGATTCCAACTAATTGTCCTTTGGAGTTTACTAAGGCTCCTCCACTATTTCCGGGGTTAACGGCTGCATCAGTTTGCAAAAATGACTCAATACTCATTCTTCCTCCCATAATGCCAATATTTCTCGACTTCGCACTAATAATTCCAGCTGTTACAGTAGAAGTTAAATTAAACGGATTTCCAACCGCTAGAACCCACTCTCCAAGCTTTAAAGAATCAGAGTCTCCTATTTCCATTTTAGGGAAATCTTTGCCCTTTATTTTCAATAAAGCCAAATCGGTGGATGCATCCTGTCCTATTAATTTAGCCACGTATGATCTTTTATCATACAAAACAACTTCAATGCGATCCGACTTTCTTACAACATGGTTATTAGTTACAATATAGCCATCATCTGATATAATAACACCTGATCCTGCTCCAAAAATAGGTTGCGAATGATAAGAACGCCTGTTTCCAAAAAAGAAATCATATATAGAACCAGAAGACTGACCTTCATATTGAGTTTTAACATGAACTACTGATTTTACAGATAATTCAGCCGCATAAGTCAAATCAACCAACTTCGTATCGACATGTGTCACATTCGCAAATTTAGAATCTGTAGAAGTGGGTATCTCACTCCTATTAGCCTCTCTATCTTCCAAATAAATAAAAATAGACACAGCAATTAAACCTCCTACAATTGCGGTTAGCAATCTTCCTAAGAACATTTTAAAATTCATAATTAAAAGTTTATATTTATTTTAAAATTCCTAATTGTATGAACGTATTTGAATCAGTATTACTATTTTTGACATTAAATTAATATTATATCATCACTTTAGATCCATATATTATTACTACTTAACAATTATTAACAGATAATAAAAATGCAAATCTGCTTCTCCAAATACCAAGGTACTGGTAATGACTTCATTTTAATCGACAATAGAGATAAATCTTTTCCATCTGAAAATATTTCTCTTATTGAAAAATTGTGCGACAGACGTTTTGGTATTGGTTGTGACGGGCTTATGCTACTCGAAAACGAAGAGGGCTTCGATTTCAAGATGCGTTATTTCAACTCCGATGGTAAAGAAGGAAGCATGTGTGGTAATGGTGGACGTTGTATTGTTACTTTCGCATATCATCTGAATATCATAAAAGACAAAACACATTTTATAGCTGTTGATGGAGAACACTTCGCAGACATTAGCTTTCAGAATAATCAACTTATCGTTAGCCTACAAATGCAGAATGTTAACCATATCGAAAGTGGAGAGGATTTCTACTTCTTAAATACAGGTTCTCCACATTACACGAAATTTATTACTACTCACAAGGAATTCGACACCTATTCTGAAGGCAAATCTATTCGAAATAGTCAACGTTTTAAGGAGGAAGGAACAAACGTTAACTTCATATCAGGAAATAACAATCAGATTCAAGTTAGCACCTATGAACGTGGCGTAGAAGACGAAACCTATTCATGTGGAACAGGTGTTGTTGCTTCTTGTATTTCAGCAAAACAACAATTCAATACTGAAAGCAATCATTTCTTTGTTAAAACCAAAGGTGGAAACTTAGAAGTTTTCTTTGATCAC
>NZ_JBFFKR010000100.1:0-11649 GCF_041555295.1 Ancylomarina sp.
ACTGAAGATCAATTAATCTCAATTGAATCTGAAACTGTTGAAATCGTAAAGCAAGCAAAAAATCAAGCTTGGAAAACCTTTATCACTCCAGTTAAAAAAGAACGTGATGAGTTAGTCGAGTTGGTAAAAGCATCAGCCTGTAATTGCAAAAAAACTGAGCGTATCGATGCAATTGTGAATGACCTGAAGAAGATTATTCATCCAATTAGAAAAGATAATGTCAGTTCTGCAAAAAAGATTTTACGTCACATATGTAGTTCTTGTTCAACATTTAAGCCCTTAAAATCACAACTTCAGCAGTGGTTAAAGGATACTATTTCCGAAAATCACGAACGTTATAGTTCACATTTATATAGCGAAACAGACAAGCAAATATCTAATATACCAGCGGTTAAACCAATATATTCCGATAGTTCTAAAACTGTAACGGGTCGAGAAATCCTTCGTGATAATTTTGATCAGCTTTTCAGCAAATATCCCTTATTATTAACTTTTGGTGAAGACACTGGTTTTATTGGTGGTGTCAACCAGAGTATGGAAGGCATGCAAGAAAAGTATGGTGAATTAAGAGTTTCTGACACAGGAATTCGGGAGGCTACAATTCTTGGACAAGGAATTGGTTTAGCTATGCGTGGTTTACGCCCAATCGCCGAAATTCAATATTTCGATTACCTTTTGTACGCTATACAAACCATGAGTGACGACTTGGCAACCTTACAATACAGAACTAAGGGTGGACAAAAGGCTCCAGTAATCATTCGAACACGAGGACACCGTCTTGAAGGGATTTGGCATTCAGGTTCTCCTCTGAGTATGGTCATCAATTCGATACGAGGCATACATGTTTGTGTACCACGTAATATGACAAAAGCTGCAGGATTATATAACACCCTTATGGAAGCCGATGAGCCAGCTTTGGTAATTGAGCCACTAAATGGTTACAGACTTAAGGAGAAGATGCCTGATAACCTTGCAGAGTTTAAAACACCACTTGGTATTCCTGAAATTTTAGAAGAAGGCACTGATATTACTCTGGTAACTTATGGGGCATGTGTGAAAATTGCAGAAGATGCAGTCAAACAACTTAAAGAGTTTAATATTTCAGTTGAACTTATTGATGTACAAACTCTTTTACCTTTCGATGTTAATCATATGATAGCTGACTCGATGAAGAAAACCAATCGCGTTATCTTCTTCGACGAAGATGTTCCTGGTGGAGCAACAGCATTTATGATGCAAAAAGTTCTTGAAGAACAAAAAGCTTATTTTCATCTGGATGCTGAGCCACGCACCATAACTGCAAAGGATCACCGTCCTGCATATGGAACAGATGGTGATTATTTCTCAAACCCGAATGCTGAAGATGTTTTTGAAATCATTTACGACATAATGAGGGAAAGTGAGCCAGATAAATTCACACCGATTTATAAAGTATAAGAGATTTAAATAATTCACACAAAAGGACGCTGATTATAATAATCAACGTCCTTTTGAGTTTTAAATCCATTAATCTATTCTTTTTGACCTACAAAATTGGGAACAAGCTCTTAACAAAAAAATATTTTCACTAATTTTAGCCAATAGAACAAAAACATTAAAATGGATAAATCCAAAATCAAATCTCTTCTAATTAAGGCTATTAGTAATAAATTTTCCATTAGTTTACTGATATTCTTCTTTTGGTTGTTCTTTTTCGATCAACACTCCATATGGGAACGTAAAGAGTATAAGAGTAAAATTGAAGCTCTAAGCAAAGAAAAGGAATACTATCTAACTAAGATTAAAAAAGATAAAAACAGAATACATGAGCTAAAAACCAATCGAGAAAATTTAGAGAAATTTGCTCGAGAACAATATCTCATGAAAAAGGAAAATGAAGATATTTTTATAATAATTGAAAAGGAATAGTGAAAACTATTCCTTTTTTTTGTACTTTACAGTATATCCCAAAGCATATCTTTCATCTGAAACTAATAAAACACCATATCGTATAATAAGTAGACGTTTTTTATAAACAGACCTTACCTTAGCCTCTGATTTGAGATTTATTTGAGATTATTCTATATACTTAAGAAATCCTAGCCATGTTACCTAAAAAACGAGAGAGTGCTGACCTGGAAAAGAAGAAAAGTCTATTCTTTGAAGTTGGACTAGCCATAGCCCTTTTATTGGTATTAATTGCATTTAAGTGGCGTGTTCAAATTAAAGATACTGTAGATATAACCAACCCTCAGGAACTTACCGAATTAGAGGAAATTGTTCCTATAACAAGACAAGAACCCGAAAGACCAAAAGTAAAACCACCTGTTCAAATCAAATTACAAGATGTGATTACCATCGTTGAAAATGATTCGAAAGCAGATCCCAATTTAATAATCGAAGAAGAAGATATTAATCAAAATACTGAAATTGATATTAGTCCTCCCGAGGAAGTCATATATGATACCGAGATTGAAGATGAAACTGAGATTTTTGTTGTGGTTGAAGAAATGCCTATTTTCCGTCCTGATATTTGCAAGACTATGGCAGAAGGTAATATTGAACTGAATAAGCATATTCAGAAAAGCATTAAATATCCTGTTCTTGCGCAAGAAAATGGAATTTCAGGCCGTGTTTTTGTGAGATTTGTTGTTGGAAGAGATGGCAAAGTCAAAAATGCAGAAATTCTTAGGGGAATTGACCCATCTCTTGATCAAGAAGCATTAAGAGTAATTAATAACTTACCTGCTTTTGCTCCAGGCAAACAAAGAGGCGTTCCTGTACAAGTTACCTACTCAGCGTCAATCAATTTTGTACTTCAATAATTCGGATTTAACTAAAACTTAAAAAGCATGGATTTATATCCATGCTTTTCTTTTATCCTAATGTGTTCTCTCGTAGTCTCTATATATTTCAAGTAATTCCTTTGCTGAATAAATACCTTTAGTAGCAATACCTAAATCTTTAAGTAACAGTTTAGCACTTACAATAACACTTTCTTCTTCCATAAACTGTTCATGAACATTGTTCAGATATTTTAAAACTTTGAAGGCATTAAATGCACCAAAGAATTTCTTTCTAAAAGCATCAATGGAAGCACAGTTTCGATTGATCTCATCTAAAGATTCGAAGAAATTATCCTCCTTCAGGTAACTTCTTACTGGTCCAGGTAGTTCAACAATTAGTTTATTAATAAAGGTATCTTGGTCAACGCCAAAGAAATCATCTACATTATCAAATAAAATTTTTAAATCCCTGAAGGCTGCATAATTATAGTTTTTATAATTACTGATTCCTTCATTCAAAAAAGTAGACATTGCTTTCCCTGTTCCAAAAGGGACACGATCTGATGTACGAGGCGAAGGAATAACACGAGTATGCTTAATCTCATAGAACTTACCTAAAGCAATAATCTTTTGTAGGAAATAAAAATCTTCGCCAGCCTGACGACGATTCATCCCACCTTGTTTTATATATGCTTCAGCTGAAACAGAAAAACTAGAACCTACGGTATGATAGGCATGTGGATGACCAGAAAATCGCATAGCAAGCATATAATAGCGTAAATACAATTCATACTGAGCGATGGAATTATAGATTAATTCACTGAACTCATTCCCTTCAAGTGGGTGCTCATAAAATATATTTACTCCGTTTGCCTTAGGATACTTTTTAAATAACATTTCAATTTCAGTAAAATAGTTGGCATCACATGAAGAATCCGCATCATACCCCGTAATAATCCCATTAGACTTACCTATTTTATTAAAACGACTCACAGCCTCATCCATAGCTATTTTACGAGCTAATCCGACACCAGCGGTTTTTTTTGGTAAACTAGGCTGATGAATCAAAAAGAATTTCAATTTTTCATCCTCATGCAACGACATCCACTCTTGAGCATCAGCAATCGTTTTAGCATTTTGACTTAAGACTTCATCTGAAGCTTGCTCACCCGAATTGACAATTACAATAACTTCCACTTTAAAATTAGGTCGATCGCAGAGCCACAGAGCCTTTAAACTTGAAACTAAGTCGGGTTCGTCAAAGCATGGAATTGTAACAACTAGTCCCAAATTATCTGGCACATCGCTACTTATATAATCAGGGAAGACTTGCTGCTTTTTTAGATATTTATCTGCGAAACTCATTAATCTACTTTGTAAGTTTTATACTGGTATTACATTCAATGGTGACATAAATAAAAAGTCATCACCAGGCACAAAGATAAAAAAAGGGCAGAAAGCTATCAGCCTCTGCCCTTTTATTCAATACTTTTTGATCTTATTTCTTATATCTGGCATTTAAACCATCAATAATATCTTTAGTAATGTCCAAACCATTAGCAGAATGTAGTACTGTTCCACCTTTAGTTGTGCTAATAATCAAGCTAAACTTATGCTTAGCATTATATAATTCCAAATAGTTTGTAACACTATCGAATAAACGCTTAGAGTTATCATTTTGCTCGGCCATCAGTTCAGAACTCAACTTTCTGTCAAGCTGATCCAAGTTTTGCTTCTTCTCCATCAAGTCTCTTTGTGCACTTTCTGCACGCTCTCGGTTTAAGAAACCTTTGTTTTGCAATTTGCGTTGAAAATCAACGGCTTCTTTCTCTAATTTGTGAGCTTTGAAGTTAAAATCAGTTCTAGAATCTTCTTGTTTCTTAAGAAACTGCTCATTCAAATTGACAGAAAAATTATAATTTGATAATAATGAATCAGTGTTTACATAGACAACAGCACCTTCTCCAGCAACGGTTTTAACTTCAGTTTTGCTCTCGCCTGAGAAATGTAAAAAGAATAAAATTCCAACAGCAATAATTAAAACTGCATTTAGAACAATGGATAAATTTTTCATGTTTTCTAGTTTGATTTTAAATTGCCAACCTGAAAAGAGAAACCCTAATCAGGAAAATTTGCCAAAAAATAAATTTCTTTTGAAATTTCTTCTTAGACGAATAGTAGCGTATATTAATTGATTTAGGTACTTATTTTAGGCAATTCAAATTTGATAAAAATCTTGGGATCTACTCCGCTTTTGAATTAAGCCTAGCAAATATAAGTTTTTAATGAGAATGGAAAAATTTCTGAGATATATTTTTCCTTTGATAGTGAAAAATGACAGTTTATTCAAAATCAATCGAAATTGCTGATAAACGTCATTCTTTTTATTTCTCATCATGTCTACATTTAGCCAACAATAAACCCAAGATTAACCCTTAAAACCACAAGACATGTTTAATAAAATGATAGCAGCGACCCTGCCATTTATGCCAAAGAGAGTAGTTTGGTTATTTTCCAAAAGATATATTGCTGGAGAAACAATTGATGATGCGATAAAAGCTTCACTCGACTTAAATGCTCAAGGCATAAAAGTTACTGTCGATCTTTTAGGTGAATTTATTGAAGATTTGAGCCAAGCGACAGAAAATAAGGATGCCTATCTGGATATTATTGAAGCTTTTGAAAAAAATAAGATTGATGGTAACTATTCTGTAAAACCAACTTTTTTTGGCTTATTAATCGATCCTGAGGTTTGTTATGAAAACATCAGAACAGTAGTTGCCAAAGCTGCTGAATACAACAATTTTGTTAGAATCGACATGGAGGATTCACCATGTGTAGATCTGGAAATTGAGATGTACAGACGTTTAAGAAAAGAATTTCCAAAAAATGTAGGCTTAGTAGTACAATCATATCTAAAACGTACATATAGCGATCTGGAAAATATGTTGGATATGAAAAATGGAACAGCACTTAACTACCGATTGTGTAAAGGTATTTATGTAGAGCCTGCTGAGGTTGCTTACAAGAAATATGAAGAGATCAATGAGAACTATATCAAAGATCTTGATTTCATGTTAAAGAATGATATTTATCCTGGTATCGCTACCCATGATAAGAATTTGATTCAGCCAGCGTATGACTTAATAGAAAAGTACAATGTGCCTAAGGACAAGTATGAATTTCAGATGTTGTATGGTGTAACTCCAGAATTAAGACAATCAATACTTGACAAAGGACACACAATGAGAGTATATGTTCCATTTGGAAAAGATTGGTTTGGGTATTCAACTCGTAGACTTAAGGAAAATCCGAAAATGGCCATGCTGATTATAAAAGCACTTTTCAGTAGAGGATAAGACAAACAAAAAGCGGTAATTTCTCACCGCTTTTTTTTATTCATTTTTTACGCCATACTTATACATTTGCTGAAGAATTTTAACTTCTGAATCTGTAACAATTGCTTCAGATATTTTCATCTTCCTCTTTCGTTTCAACCTTTTCAACTCAGGTAAGGTTCGTGTCGTACTAGGTCCTACAGTCATTTCAGTAGGAACCATGGTTTTGTTTTCGATAGCTACAACATGATTCCTAATGAGCAAATCGGTATTTGCTTTAGCGTCCATTGTAGTGGGTCTTGTTGTTAAAGCCTCATAAGTTGCCGAATTGACATTATTTTTAGCTCTAACATACTCTGGAGTGTTTACCTTAGCATTCATAAATGCTTCCTTAAAGTCACCGAACCTAGGTAGAATCAAAACCTCTTGAAGTGCAATAGTGTCCTTAGCAAGAAACACCCCAAATAGATAATCATCTTGTTTCAAACTATCACTTACAATAACTTTTACATCATGATAACCAACAAATGAATATTGAATGGTATCACCAGAATTTACCCAGAAAGAAAATCGTCCATATTCATTAGTCGTACCACCTCGTTCTTTGTTCACTCTAAAATGAGCATACGGCAAGCCCTTCAAGTCAACCTGATCCATAACAGCTCCCGTAAAAAATATAGAATCCAGATTATATCTCTGAGCTTTGGTTTCTTTCGCTAAAATGAAAGTAAAAATTATAACACAACACAATATTAATTTTCTCATAAGGCAAGGTATTTCGGTCTAAAATTCATTTATAACAAGATCTTCGAGTTTTCGTTTGGGCACATGGTGCACTCCTTTTTCGTCTCTCCAATACTTTATATCATCATTTTTCATTTCTTCAATAACGACTTCTTCTTTTGGCTTACCTAAAGCCACCACCTGAATTATTGAATAATCATCAGAGACATTCAATAATTCTCTGAGGTTCTTTTCTTTGAAAGCCCTAAGAATACATCCCCCAAAACCACTTTCCACAGCACCTAGTAACAAATTCTGCACCGCTATCCCATCATCACAAAAGTAATTCTTGCTCAATCGCTCATCATTCAACATGATAACATAGGCCACTGGCTGCTCACCCTCAACGGGTCCATCCCAATCACTCAAATAACCCGCCCAAGCCAAATTCTCAAAGATTCGCTTACACAATTCTTGATCTGTCACAGTCAAATATCTTAAACTCTGGGCATTCCTACCAGAAGCTCCTAGTCGAGCCAAATCTATCCATTGTCGTAATAGAGCTTTCCCAATAAGTTCATTTTGATAGAAACGGCGATAACTTCTATTTTTTAATACTAATTCCTTTAACATTCGAATCTTGTCTTATTATACGGTTGAAAATATCAATTAGATACACTTTACTCAGAAAATCAAATCTCATTTAAGCTCTTTTTAAGGTAAGGATTATATTAGCTTCCATCAAGAGTTGAATTCAATTTAAAACGAAATAAGTAAGCGGGTACTTTTGACACGCCTTTGAATTAACTAATTAACTAAAAATTATTATAAGTGAGCACAAATCTAAAATAAAAAAGCTGCTACACATGTAACAGCTCAGTTTTAAACATAAATTAAACTCATCATAAATTCTCAAATCGACTTTCAATCAACTCCCAATCAATCAACTCCCAAAAATTCTCAATATACTTGGGTCTGGCATTTTGAGTATCCAGATAATAAGCATGCTCCCATACATCAAGAGTCATTATTGGCTTTAAATTATCGCAGAGGGGATTTGCAGCATTTGAAGTTTTCACTATACTAAGTTTATTATTCATATCAGCAACGAGCCAAACCCAACCTGAACCGAAAAGAGTCGCTCCTGCTTTCGAAAATTCTTCTTTAAACTTTTCAAATGTCCCGAACGTATAAACTATGGCATCGTATAATTTATTTCTTGGCTTACCACCACCTCTAGGCTTAAGAGCCATGAAATAGAAAGTATGATTGAAAACCTGAGCTGCATTATTAAAAATACCACCGTCTGATTTAAGAATAATATCAACCAGTTCGGCATTTTCGAATGAAGTTCCTTCAATCAAATTGTTTAAATTATTGACGTAAGCTTGATGATGTTTTCCGTAATGAAACTCGAGAGTTCGTTCAGAAATAAGGGGTTCCAATGCATCTAGAGCATAAGGTAATTTTGGAAGTTCATGTTTCATAACTTTGTTTATTTGATTTACTCTAATTTCACCAAAATTCTTGAACCAGGCAAAAAAAAGATCGACTTTCGAATAAATTCAAAAGTCGATCCCAAAATCAAAAAAACAATAAACAAAACTAATCCTGAAAGCGCTTTAACGCTTCCTCCCAATTAATAACTTCAAAAAATTCTGAAATATAATCGGGTCTTCTATTTTGAAACTTTAAATAGTAAGCATGTTCCCATACATCCAATCCTAAAATTGGAGTTCCTTTTACTTCCGCATCATCCATTAAAGGATTATCTTGATTAGGTGTAGAGCATATTTTCAAACTACCATCAGATAGTTTTACTAACCAAGCCCAGCCTGACCCAAAACGAGTAGCTGCAGCTTTTGAAAACTTCTCCTTAAACTGCTCAAAACCACCAAAAGTGTCATTAATAGCTTTTTGCAATTCTCCAGTAGGCTCTCCGCCTCCATTAGATGACATTAATTTCCAAAACAAATCGTGATTATAATAACCTCCACCATTATTTCTAATAGCAGCAGATTGTCTTGAAACACTAGCAAGAATTTCACCGATACATTTTCCGTCAAGATCAGTACCAGAAATTGCTGCATTTAAATTATTAGTATATCCAGCATGATGCTTCGAATGGTGAATCTCCATAGTTCGGGCATCAATATGTGGCTCTAGAGCATCATATGCATACGGTAATTTAGGTAATTCAAAACTCATATTCTAACAGTTTAAATCAGTAAAAGAAATTATTGAAAATGACTATTTTTATTTAATCTCGTTTTCAATAACAAAACAAATCTATATTATAAATAAATATCTTCCAAATATTTTAAGATAAATTTGTCTTTTATTTTCAATATTGGGCACAATCAACATTATTCATTATTATTATTGCCTTGATTAAAGAAACATAGGTGAACTTTTCTCTTATAATTTAAGAACATCCTCAAGTCAATTCTGTAATTTCGCAGCGAATTAAATCTAAAAAGTGAATAAGAAAATATTAGATATCGCCCTACCTAACATCATTAGTAACATCACCATCCCACTATTAGGGATAGTTGACTTGGTGCTGATGGGTCATTTAGGGAAAGTAGATTTTATTGGAGGAATTGCTTTAGGGGGTACCATTTTCAATTTTCTTTATTGGGGCTTTGCCTTTCTTCGAATGGGAACAAGTGGCATCACAGCCCAAGCCTATGGAGCTAGAAATTTAAGCGAAAGTGTTCTTTCACTCGGCCGAGCATTACTAGTAGCTGTTGCTGGAAGTGTTCTTATATTATTACTCCAAAAACCTATTGCTCTACTAAGCTTTAGTTACATCGACTCAGAAACTTCAGTAGAAAATATTGCCCTATCCTATTATAACATCCGAATTTGGGCAGCACCTGCTACAATATCCCTTTACGCATTAACAGGTTGGTTCATTGGCATGCAAAATTCGAAAATCCCCATGACCATAGCCATCATTTGTAATATCATCAACATCAGCTTATCAGCATTTTTTGTTTACGGCTTAAATTTAGATGCCCGGGGTGTGGCGCTGGGAACTGTAATTGCGCAATATTGTGGTCTTATTCTAGCCATCTTCTTTATTTGGCGATATTACCGCAAACTCTTTAAATACTGGAGCAATAAAGGCTTATTAAAGATTAAGGAATTAAAACACTTTGTTTTGATTAACAAAGACATCTTCATTAGAACACTTTGCATCATCTTTGTGTTCACTTTTTTCACGACTGAGTCGGCAAGTACCAATAAAACAATTCTGGCTGTCAATTCACTTCTGCTTCAATTCTTGTTTATATTTTCTTATCTGATGGATGGTTTTGCTTTTGCTGCTGAGGCTTTGGTTGGACGATTTGTGGGTGCTAAGAATCGCAAAAACTTCCTTACAACTGTTCGATTCCTATTTATTTGGGGATTGGGAATTAGCCTAATCTTCACGTTGCTGTATGCTTTTGGTGCCAATTGGATTCTTTCTCTTTTAACCAATAGCTCTGAAACCATAAACGCTGCCAGTCCTTATCTAAAATGGCTTATTTTGCTCCCTCTATTAAGCTTTGCTTCTTTCCTATACGATGGAATTTATATTGGTGCAACAGCATCGGTCTACATGCGAAAAACCATGATGGCAGCAACTCTACTTATCTTTGTTCCTGTATATTTCAGTCTAAAAGGAATTTTATTTAACCATGGTCTTTGGATTGCCATGTTATCGTTTATGCTTGCCCGTGGGATTTTACAAGCTCTATATTTTAGAAAAGCAGTATTGGTGAAATTCAAATAGCCTGTAGTAGAATGCTTAACCCTTTACCAATTGAGACTGAAACAATTTACTCAGAAGATCATCAATCACTTCAGTAATTCTATCTATTTCAAGATCGTCAATGTTTAAATGATCAGTCGCATTACCCAGTTTTCCTGCGACATACGAAAGCTGAATCACATCGGTATTCGACTCCAAACAAGCATACAATAAAGCAGCTCCATCCATACTAATGATCTCAGGGTAGTTTTTAATGTACATTTCTCCAATTTGAAAAAGACTTGCAGGAATGGTATTACTAGTCATACCGCTGACTTTTCGGAATGATGTCAGTATTTCAGAATAATCAGATGGATTTTCTAGAATCCCATCATTAAAAGGACTTTCATTTTGTGGAATCACTTCCAAATCGAATAAAGATTGGAAACCAGAGTCATAAGTAAAACCCAGATCGCCAAAATAATCGTCGATCACATTCACCAAACTCCCAACTTCAGATTTATCATTCAGGGCATAACATCTATCAAAGTGAATCACTAAATCGTAGCTTTTAAGCTGAATGGCTTTATTTATCCAATGACTAACGATACTCCCCCCATAACCTGATATTAGAATATCAAATTCATTTTCAGCCAATTGAAATCGAGCATAGTTTTTCCCATAATTATCAATCAATTGAAGTTGACTAATAAATTTTTGCAGGGAGGTAAAAGTGGGACTAACAATTAAAATATCCATATATGCAAGTACTTAGCAATAACAAAGCTTCCACAAATTTGCTTAATCGACAAAAAATATACTTAAATTTGCAAGCTTAAGCCAACAATTTGATAGGCCTAGTCATGAAAGGATATCATTTGAATTTTATCGAACGACAGTATTTAAACACAAATTATAAGATGGAATTTTCAATTAACGAAACGGAAAACAAAGGTTTCACAAAAATAGAAAAATTCAACCAGGAAACGACTGAGCAACTCATGTTTCATTACAATAAAGTATTGGAACTACTGGGCGAAGATGTGACGCGAGAAGGACTTGAAAAAACCCCGCTAAGAGTAGC
>NZ_JBFFKR010000101.1:0-11636 GCF_041555295.1 Ancylomarina sp.
AACAGGATCGGCTAAACGAATTGGGAAAGAGTTAGCTCTTCATTTGGCAAAGCAATCGTGGAATTTGGCCCTCCATTATAATACATCAAAAGGGGAGGCTATGGCTTTGAGAGATTACCTTAAAGCCATGTATCCTAAGCAGGTATTTAAAGTTTTTTGTTGCGATCTTTCCGATGAGATTGCCTGTGAATCTTTAATTGCTGAGGTTAATGAGGAATTTGGTCAGATTGATCTCTTGATTAATAATGCTTCTGTTTATAGTCACAGTTCCATAAAAGAAACAAGTATTGAATTGCTTAATGAGCAGATGAGCGTCAACTTTAAAGCGCCTTTTATTTTAATGCGCGATTATGCGAATATCTGTAAAAGAGGAGTCATTGTAAACTTTCTTGATACGCGAATAAGCAAATATGCGTCTGACTATGCTGCTTATAGTCTATCTAAAGTTGCCTTATCTCATCTGACTCAAATGGGCGCTTTGGAATTTGGACCTGATATTAGAGTAAATGGTATCGCTCCGGGGTCTACTATCGCTCCAGCTAATGCCGATGAAAATTATCTTGAAGACAGGGCCGTTTTAACACCAATGAAAGTACCTGGAGGCATGCAACCCATTTTAAAATCGCTGGATTATATTCTGGATAATAGTTTTCTCACTGGCCAAATTTTGTATTGCGATGGGGGAGAGCAGTTAACTTAATTGGAGTTTTCAATTAATCTGTTGACAATTGGCAAATCGGCTTCTGCCCAATCAAGATTGAGTATCGTATCACAAGTAAGCCATTTGATATCCTTGTGAACTAGAAGCTGAAAACGACCTTGAGTAGAGTCGATAAAGTAAGCTTTAAGATTTACAATTTTATCGCCATAGTCGTGGGTATTCTCACATAGAAACTTGCCACAAGTAGCTTGAATATTGAATTCTTCAAATAACTCTCTCTCTAAGCAGGCTTCTGGGCTTTCTCCATGCTCTATTTTTCCACCTGGAAATTCCCATTTACCACCCTGTTCGCTTGAATCTTTTCTTTGCGCACACAGAAAGCGATTATCCTTTCGGATAATCGCAGCTGTTACTTCAATTCTTTTTTTTGAATTCATATTTTAAAGTATGCTCTAGCTTAGAAATACGGCTATAGATACACCAATAAATGTTCCGATAATATAGCCTAAAATACCGACTAGAATTCCAGGTGTTATTAGTTTCTTTTGTCCCATAGAGGCAGCCATAGGTGCTGCGACAGAAGGTCCCATAATATTTGCGGCAGAAGAAATAACCACTTCGTAAACATCGAGCTTGAATAGCTTTGCCAGTGCTAACAAGAAAACGAAATGGAATAGCATAATAGTAAGGTAGAATCCTAGAATTGCAGGACCGATTTCGAAAATCTGATGAACATTAGTTGCAGCTCCAATTACCGCTAAGAAAATATACATCATCCATATACCAACTGAAAAAGCTGTATTTTCTAATGCTTTTAGGCGTTTAGGAAAAAGGTTGGCAGCCAATACTGCAAATAGCGTAATAAGTAGAATGCTTAAGTTTATTTCGGTCTGAATCAATCTCTCTAAATACGGAGCTATGAAAGTACCTGCACCGGCTATAAATGCAGCAATAAAAACTGAAACAGCAATGCGTTCCATGGTGATTGGGTAGTCTTCTTTTTTATCTTGATCAGTATTTTCAATTTCATTTTCTTTCTTAGGCTTTACAAAGAATCGAGCCAAAAACATTAGCGATGGTGTTAGAAAAAGAAATAGCGTATACAGATTCGAAACCAAATTATCTACAGCGATAGTGGCTGTAAACATTGGATTGGTGCTGAAATTTAAACTCTCAGCAGCTGCAATAAAATTAACGCTACCTCCAATAAGAGTTGCAGCAATTACACCAGCTGTGTTTCCTTCATCAGGGCCTAAATCAATCAAAGAAAAAGCTAGAAAACAACCGAGTACAATTCCTATCGCTCCAATAATATAGGCCAGTAGTAGCTTACCACTTTCCTTTACGATTTTTAGCAAATTAGAGCTAAACAAAAGCATTGGAATTGAGATAGGAATAAAATAGGTGAAGACCATATCGTAAACCTCAACCTTTACATTAGGATTTGAAGCAACAGGGAGAACGCCCAGCATGGCTAATATAGACATGGATATCATTGTAACAAGAATTCCCGATAGTTTTCCAAACCACTTTTTGTGTTCGGAATAGATGCCAAAAGCAGCGGCACCAGCTACAATAAAGAAGAGTATAAAATGACTGTCGGGAGAAATAAATGAATCCATAAAGTGTGTTTAAAAATTGAGCTGCAATTTAGCAATTTTGAGTTCTAAAAAGCTAGGAATTGTAGGGTTTTGTAAAATAGAGATCTAATTGAACCAATAAGAATAACTTAACGTAGACTGAGATTCTTGTCGAAATTGATAGATCGCTTCTTTTTACCAAAAAGGTGATGTAATAATCCTCTTATCAAGTAGAAAAAAGGCATGGGTTTAATCCCTAAAGCCATATTTGCTCTACTAATTTTATAGACCAAATCCATGTGTTTAACGACCTCGCTATAAGCTTTGAATAACGAATAGTCAGGATCGTAAATGTGAGCAGGTTCTGAATTTGTTCCATTTATTTCTAAGATCTTGATATTTCGGCCTTCATACAAATCATTAATACTATTGACCTTTATATCAAAACGGCCATAATAGAATCCGTTTAGAGGTTTCGATATTTCTCTAAAGACTTCAACCAATTTGTTGTTAATAAGATGCGTTCCATCTAAAAACTTGGTGCCTCTACTATGGTTTCCTATGGGTTCTACTTTAAAGGTGATGCCCTCAGGAATGATAATATTCCATTTGTTAGGATATTTTTTCTTAAAATACTTTAAACGCGATTTTGCTCTGAACTTAGTAGATAATAACTTTCCAAAACTATCACGCCCATTTCCCGTTATGCTTAAGAATTCTTTCATAACCACGGAGCTAATTCCATCTTGCGTACAGTTTGGAAAGCGATGATAAAACACTCCTAATTCTATTGGATGAGAAACAAATTCTTGAATAATAAGATCTTCATTGATAACCCTTAAATAGTTTTCCAGATCCGTATCATTATCGATTTTTTCAACACCGCGGCCCCGCTCTCCGATATTAGGTTTTGCAATTATAGGAAACGAAATCTCATTTTCATTCATGAGTTTAATAATATCACCTTTAGATTTTTCTTCCGCAACGAAAAAATCTTTGGTATGATATTCTGAAGACAGTAAGTTGAGTAATTTAGTTTTATCTGTTCCGTAGGCACCACCAAATGCCATTTCGGGATTAGCAGCGGTAAAATAGCCAAATGATCTGCTCTTTATGGCTAAAACAAAACCATATGAAAACACAGGAGCATAGAATAACCATGATGGCCAAAACTCAAAGTTGAACCATTTGATTATAAATCGAGGATAATATCTTTTATTTCGGGGCATAGTTTAGATTTAGGTATCCAAATATATAAGAAATATTAGTCCATCAGGAAGGTCAAGATAAAAAAGATCTGAAAATCTTAAATAAAGAACTAAGTAAAATTCATCATTAAAGAATTATATAATACGACTAGTTTTTGATACCTTGTTTTTGAAAAAACAACAACTCTATGCAAATCATAAACGCTTCTAAGGAAATATGTAAGCAGCTATTTCATCTGTGTGATAGTTTAGATAATGAGGAATATGCCCATTGTTCGTCTCTTTTATTGGGAAGTTCGATAGGTAAACATATGCGACATATTATTGAATTCTATGATTTATTAAGAGAAGGTTCAGAGATTGGAGAAGTTAATTATGATATTCGTATTCGTAATGTTCAGATCGAGATTGAATTGGAAACTGCAATGAATAGATTAGACTCAATTTTGTCTTGGTTAGACGAATTATCAGTGAATAAAAATATGAGTGTGTATTTCCGATTTAATCTGGAGAATGATGAAGTGAAGCAGGTTCGATCTAATTTAATGCGCGAATTGGCTTATAATTTGGAACATGCAATTCATCATATGGCTCTAATTCGTATTGCTCTTGATCAACAATTCCCTCATGTAAATATTGATCCAAATTTTGGATTAGCTTACTCTACTATCCGTTATAATAAAGACCAATGTGCACGTTAAGTTATATTCCAATTTCTGATCAGGATTTCATTTTTACAACCAATAGAGATGAAGATCCTAATCGTGTTGCTTTTAGTCCACAGAAATATCGGCACGATGGTATTGAATTATTTTATCCTAAAGATTCAAAAGCTAAAGGAAGTTGGGTAATAAGTAATTGTACTGATACAAGTTTATGTTTGCTCAATGGCGCTTTTGACAAGCATCAACGTCAACCTAATTATAGGCAGAGTAGAGGGCTAATTCTTATTGATTTTTTTAAATTTTCTGACCTTAATGACTTTCTCGAGAATTATAAGTTTGAAGGGATAGAAGCATTTACTTTGGTTGTTGTCCAAAACAAGTCTGGAATTCAAATAACAGAGCTCATTTGGGATGAGAAAAAATTGCGAGTGAAAGAGCTATCAAGACATGAAGCTCATTTTTGGTCATCAACAACTTTATATACAAAGGAAATGAAGTTGGAACGTGAGAAATGGTTTAAGGATTGGTTGAATAATGAAACACATTTAGATGAAAATACTATTCTAAAGTTCCATAAAACGGGAGGAGTTGGTAATTTGGAGTATGGTTTATTAATGAATAGACGTAATCTTGTAAGGACTGTTAGTATGACCCAGATAATTGGAAATGAGAAGGGACATTTAATGAAATATTTCAATTTGTTAGACGAAGAGGTTTGTAATACATGATAAGAAATCTAAACAGCATAAGTTAAAACTGAAAAATGGCTATCAATATAAATTGATAGCCATTTTTATGATTGATTTCTGACTTAATCAGAAATGTTTTTATTTACCAGGACATTGAGCAATAATATTAGCATCGATGTCTTGCTTGCTATAAGCCTTGTCGTAATTTGCAGAGAATTTCAGTGCTAAGTTTTCGGCAGTTGTCTTATAAGCTTTTTTGTCTTCCCATGTATTGATAGGAATTAACATCTCAGTAGGAACGTTAGGGCAAGTTGTAGGAATATTCACGTGGAATAATTCATCTTTAACATACTCAACATTGTCAAGTTCGCCATTAAGGGCCGCATCAACCATAGCTCTTGTATACTTTAACTTGATACGAGATCCAGTTCCGTATGAGCCACCGCTCCAACCCGTATTAATTAGGAATACATTGGTGTTGTGTTCGTCCATTTTATCACCAAGCATATCTGCATAGATGTTTGGATTACAAGGCATAAATGGTTGTCCAAAGAAACGTGAGAAAGTCGCCTGAGGTTCAGTTACTCCGGTTTCAGTACCTGCTAATTTTGATGTGTATCCCATCAAGAACCAAAGCATGGCCTGTTCTTTAGTTAATTTTGATACTGGAGGTAATACACCATAAGCATCAGCTGTTAAAAACAGAATAGTTTTAGGGTGACCAGCAGTTGACTCAGGTTTAATATTACTTAAGAACTCAAGAGGGTATGATGCACGCGAGTTAGGTGTATATCTGGTATCGAAGAAATCGATACTTCCATTAGGATACATCATTGCATTTTCGATAATAGCACCATGTTTTTTATAATCTGCATTATGCATAACTGCATCCCAAATTTCCGGCTCGTTTTTACGCTCCATGTCGATCATCTTCGCATAACAACCATTTTCAAAATTGAAAATACCCTTATCACTCCATCCATGCTCGTCGTCACCTAGAAGTGCACGATTAGGATCAGCAGAAAGTGTTGTTTTACCAGTACCTGAAAGGCCTAATAAAAGAGCAGAATCTTTTCCTTTTCCTTCGTTTGCAGAGCAATGTAATGGTAACACACCATTGAAAGGAAGTAGGTAGTTCATTACAGTAAACATCAATTTTTTCATGCTACCCTGATATTGAGAACCGTATACGATACCAATTCTTCTATCAACATCAACAACAACACAAAGTCCCGATGTTTCACCATTAGGCAAGTCACGCACTAGACCTTTGTAACGATCCTTGTCGAGCTCGTCGTTAGGCAGTGCAATTAATTGGAATTCTTGATCAGCAAAAATTGAATTCTGAATATCTTCTGGTACAGGTCGGAACATATTGTCAATGAAAACCTGATTTAGAGCTTTGTCAGAAGTTGTTTTAACTGGAAGAGCATATTTTGCATCAGCACCAATTACTCGAGTGGTAGTGAAAATAGTTTCTTTACTCTGAATTGTTTTTAAAGCATCTTCATAGATGAGCGCAAACGTTTGCGGACTTAGGCCGATATTATTAGGTGATGTCCAGTCGATATTTGATTCACTTTCCGGATTTCTAACAATATATGTGTCCTTAGGGCTACGACCTGTTGAATTTGATGGTGTCCAAGTTGCAAGAGCTCCATTTGGTGTTACTAAGGCGTCCTTATTTTCAACAGCCTTTGTAATTAAATCTTCTCTTGAAAGATTTTCTCTAACATCTGGATGTTCGTCTAAAACTTTTTTTAGTTCTTCAATCATGCTAATTTGTATTGTACTCATCATATTTTTTTTAGGTTTGGAATCCCAAAACTATGCTGAGATATTTAACTATCCTAATATGTATATCTATTTTTTATATTTATTTTTTATTTAATCTCAATGATATTTAGTAGGTTTAACGTGGGGTAGAAGTTATACATCTCCCTGATATGTCAGCTTTTCCCTTGTTTTCTATTTTACAATCTCCTCTTACGTCTTTATTATCAATTGTTTCATACTGTATTGTCTTTTAATATCTATCTATTAGAGAAAAAAAGTGTTAATCATATTCTACGCAAACGATTTCGATAAATTAACGATTTTAATGAAAATTGAGATGGTTTTTTAAAACTCAAGAAAAAAAAACATCTACATATTCAGAGTGTTTTCTATCCTCAGGTTTGAATACATAATTTACATAAAAGGAAGGAGTAATCCAAAAGATGAATAAAGCTTGATCTGATTGGGATTATTATGGAATGGTTTTTATTTTTTGAAGAAGTGTGTTTTAAAAAATAGGTGAGTAGAGGACTTAAAAACTTAAGACAAAAAATTGCCCATGTCTTAGGGGGGACATGGGCAAATACTTCTAAAGGATATTAATTAACCTACTAACCAAGCTTTCGCTTGCAATCATTTAGTTTGCAAATCCTATTTTTTAAACAGAATTTCCGAACTAAAGTTAGAAATATATTTGATTTATAAGCATGATATAGATGATTATTTTCTAGTTTATAATCATTTCATTAACAAGGTGCGAATTTATTCGGTTGTTTTTATCAGGAAATATACTTGGTTCGTCGAGTATTGATGCTAGTTAATCGATTGATGTTTGACTGTAAATATGTGAATGTGTGAATATGTTATTAGTTTATTGTATATCTCTCTTTAAGCCTAATAATCTTTCGAATGCTTCTCTGTTAAACCAATTTTGATTTGAACTTTCATCCACAATTTTCTCAATACGAGTTGAGTATTCCTTCGAGAGACCATTTTCTGAAATATAGTTTATAGCTTCATCAAATGATTTTAATATGCTTTTGCAAAAGGCGTCTTGAATGTTTTCCTTCTCAGAGGAATAGGTTAGTGCAATTTCAATATTAAATAGCATGATGTCGGCAATTAAAGATGGATCAACACCCAAACGCTTAAAATGACGTATAAAGTTTTGTGCGACTGAGCGTCTACATTTAGCTTTTCTTTTTGTACGTGGAAAATATTCTTTTGAGATTTTAAATTTACATTCTTCAATAAGTTTATTCTCTTTTGGATTAAAAGCAAAGTCATAATATTCTTTCACTTCTTTAAAACGGGTGTAAAGTTCTATAATTTGATCTTGCAGTTGTTTTTTATTAAGATCATTCACATATAGTTTTAAATCGCGTTTGCTCATAGTAATTTTGTTTTAGACAATTGCTATTTATTTACACATGGCAATTGTTTATCAGTCGCCCAAAAATAAGTATTATTGTGATAGTAATATTAAGATGTAAAATTGATGGATCAAGAAAGTGTCTCACGTTTGGAGATTTTAGGGAATATATTGGAGTTTTATAAAGTTCAGCCAGGAATGAATAAAGATGGAAAACTTGAGAAAGTAGAGGAGTATCTATTGCTAATGCATGCCTTATATAGCGAATCTTCTAAAGAATTAGATGAGCTAGATATAAATGATATAGATTTCCTTGAAAATCTCTTTGATACTTTTAATGGTTATTTGAATGCTGTCGGTGAGGAGATGGATAAGATTTTTGACGAGAACATTATTGATTTGACTTTAATCCCAATTTTCGGTTTTTCAATTGTTCTACCTATTCATAGTATTGAGATGATAAAGGCATGGAACAAAACTGAACAAGACTACTGGCGAATAGAATATGAACTATCAAAACTTGAGGAGTTAGTTGAGTCTGATCTGTTCTTTGAACATTTTTCATACCTCATAAAGAAGTTGATGTTAAAGATTAATGCAAAACTTGTAGTGGCCATAGAAGATCTTATTTAATGAATTGTATTAATTGATACGTTATATTCTTAACGTATTTTGAATAATCTGTGTTATATTTGCGGACTTTTAAAATTGAATTGATCTTTTTAACATGTGAGTGTTTAATAAAATGCAAGTCAATTTGTATTGATTGTTTTAAATATATGTTTCATCCTGATACTTATTGGGACTTAAAAATAAGAATATGCATTTTAGTTTTATTGAGATTGTTTCTGCTTTTATGGTATTGTTTGCTGTAATCGATATTATTGGATCTATTCCAATTCTTGTTGACTTAAAGAAGAAGGGTGGTGAAATAAAAGCTTTAAAAGCAAGTTTGGTTGCACTTGCCGTATTAATAGGATTCACATTTTTAGGGGAGAAGCTTTTGGGTCTTTTTGGTGTTGATATTTCAAGTTTTGCTATTGCGGGTTCATTTATTCTATTTATAATGGGTGTGGAGATGGCTTTGGGAATAGATATCATTAAATACGATGGCCCATCAGGTGTTTCTATCGTACCAATTGCATTTCCTTTGGTTGCAGGAGCAGGATCCTTTACATCCGTAGTGGCATTACGTGCTGAATATGCTCTTGAGAACATCATAATAGCGCTAGTTTTGAATTTATTCATCGTTTATTTGGTACTAAGATCGACTTCAATTGTTGAACGATTTTTAGGAGAAGGAGGGATACATGTTCTTCGAAAAGTGTTCGGAATCATCTTGTTGGCAATCTCTGTTAAACTCTTCATGACTAACGTTGCTGTGTCAATAAAGACTTTAATCCCGATGATTAAGGATGTCTTGTAGAAAATAAGCATGAAATATTTTCGATTTCCGGCGTGTAAATAGGTATTTATGCTAACTTTGCCCCTTCAAATAATTTGAAGAAAAGCTGTGTGCTACTTTATTATTGGGCTTTCTTGATGCTACATG
Source organism: Ancylomarina sp. (assembly GCF_041555295.1). Classification (NCBI taxonomy): domain Bacteria; kingdom Pseudomonadati; phylum Bacteroidota; class Bacteroidia; order Marinilabiliales; family Marinifilaceae; genus Ancylomarina; species Ancylomarina sp. The sequence continues at coordinate 9,504 of NZ_JBFFKR010000101.1, forward strand.
TCAGTCAGAAAATAAAAATTGCGATTTCACTGTAAAAAACTTACAAATAGATTTGAATAATTCGAAAATTATTGCGTATTTTGCGCACTGTTTGAAAAGCATTTAAGGAAAAAAAATAATCTGGACTATGTCAAGAGTTTGTCAAATTACTGGAAAGAGCGTAATGGTGGGAAATAACGTTTCTCACTCAAAAAGAAGAACTAAGAGAAGATTTTATCCAAATCTATTCGATAAGAAGTTCTATCTTCCTGAGGAAGATCGCTGGATTGAATTAAGAATTTCTGCTGCCGGAGTACGTCTAATTAATAAATTAGGTGTTCAAGGTGCTTTGAAAAAAGCTCAAGAAAAAGGATTTATTAAAAAATATTAAAAGGCATATAAAATGGCTAAAAAAGGTAATAGAGTACAAGTGATTCTTGAGTGTACTGAGCATAAAACTAGTGGAATGCCTGGAACTTCAAGATACATTACTACTAAGAACAAAAAGAATACTCCTGATCGTATGGAGTTGAAGAAGTATAATAGAATTTTGAAAAAAGTTACTCTTCACAGAGAAATTAAATAATATTAAGTTATGGCTAAGAAAGTAGTAGCATCCCTACAAAAAGGTGAAGGTCGTGGTTACGCTAAAGTAATCAAGATGGTGAAATCGCCTAAAACTGGAGCATATTCTTTTAAAGAAGAAATCGTTCCTAACGCTAATGTTAAAGATTTCTTTGCTAAATAGTAAAGAGTTTCTATATCGTTTTAAAGCTCCTCAATTTGAGGAGCTTTTTTTATGCCTTCTAATTTGGTAAATATTATGCTTGGGAGAGGGATGTATTTGGCTTGATTTATATTGAATGGGTTAAAAGTATTGAACGGCCAAATAAAAGAATAATTATAAATAGATGGCAGGGGATTTTTTTGTAATTTAGCCGGCTAAACTGTATTATATACTATGGGATTATTTGGCATTTTTTCAAAATCAAAAAAAGAAAATCTAGATAAAGGGCTTGCAAAGACTAAGGATAGCGTATTTAAAAAGCTGTCCAGAGCTGTAGCAGGTAAATCGAAAGTTGATGAAGACATATTAGATGAATTGGAAGAGATTTTAATTTCATCAGACGTTGGGGTTGATACAACGGTTCGAATTATTGAAAGAATTGAAAAACGCGTTGAAGAAGATAAATTTCTTGGAACATCAGAGTTAAACCGAATTCTTAAAGAGGAGATTTCTGCTTTGTTGCAAGAGAATAATAAGGGAGAATACGATGCTTGGGAATTACCTAAATCAGATTATCCTTATGTGATAATGGTTGTTGGGGTAAATGGTGTTGGTAAAACGACAACCATCGGTAAACTTGCTCATCAATTTAAACAATCAGGACGCAAGGTTATGTTGGGTGCAGCCGATACGTTTCGTGCCGCCGCGGTTCAACAATTGCATATTTGGGCCGATCGGGTTCAGGTGCCAATTGTAGATCAAGGTATGGGTGCTGATCCTGCTTCTGTAGCATTCGAGACATTAACTAAGGCTAAGCAAGATGGTATTGACGTGGTGATTATTGATACGGCCGGGCGTTTGCATAACAAGGTCAACTTAATGAATGAGTTGAGTAAGATTAAACGTGTAATGGATCGTGTGATTCCTGATGCACCTCATGAAATACTTTTGGTTTTGGATGGTTCTACCGGACAGAATGCCTTTGAGCAAGCAAAGCAATTCACTTTAGCAACAGAAGTTAACGCTTTAGCCATTACTAAACTTGATGGTACTGCTAAAGGTGGCGTGGTTATTGGAGTTTCCGATCAGTTTAAGATTCCTGTAAAGTATATTGGAATAGGAGAGGCGATGACCGACCTACAGGTTTTCAACCGAGATGAATTTGTCGATTCGCTTTTTAATTAAGCAAACGAAGATATAAAGGAAAGACTCTTACCGTGGTAAGGGTCTTTTTTTTATCCCTTTAGAGAGGACTAATATTGAATGGGATTTGAAAAAAGAACACTTTTGTCTGAAATTCCTTCTCGTTACTCAAATAAGCAAACTGTATATCGTATAAAAGGAGGTAAAGCCCTTTTTTTATCTTATTTTTGTCGGCTGAAATAGAGCTGAGCGATTTACAATTAGTCTCGTCTCTTTTTCTCAAA
>NZ_JBFFKR010000102.1:0-11525 GCF_041555295.1 Ancylomarina sp.
AATCGTCTGATATTCGATATTATGTTGAAATTTATCGATCGGTTATTGAAAGTTGATTCTGAATTTGCTCCTTTTAAAATGATAGCAGTCGAAGGTCGTTATAACATACAAATCCCTTTAAAATCGGATGGACGAAATGTTAATATTGCAGGAATCATCGATAGGGTCGATCAGGTTGAGAATACCGTTCGAGTGATTGATTATAAAACAGGAGCAGCAGAACTAATTTTTAAGGATATTGAATCCCTATTTGAATCGGGAAATAAGAAGAGAAATAAAGCCGCTTTTCAAACGCTATTGTATTGCTTGTTTTATGATATGAAACACGGAGGTGAGTTAGCTATATCACCTAATGTTTATGGCTTGAAGTCAATCTTTAATCCGAAATTTGCTTGTGTACTTGAGCAAAAAGAGGGAAGAGCTAAAGGTATTCCTGTCGGGAGTTATTTAGCCTATAAGCAGGAGTTTATGGATGGTTTTTCCGATCTCTTGGAAGAGATTTTTAATCCTGATATTCCATTTACACAAGTTGAAGATGTTGATGTTTGTAGAACTTGTCCTTATATTGAGGTTTGTCACAGATAATTATTGTTTTAGATTTTAAAGCACCAGATCATGCTACGCATCATATTAATAAGTCTCCTTTTGAGTTTCGGCTTTGGGCTTTCTGCTCAGAATAAATATTCGACGGAAGACAAAAAAGCCATTAAATACTATAAAAAGGCTCAGGAGTCTATAAGGCTAAGACAAACTGATGAGGCATTGGTCTATCTAGAGAAAGCTTTCGAACGCGATAATCGTTTTATTGAAGCCCTTTTATTTTCAGCAGATCTTTATAGTGATAAGGGGAATGAAAGTAAAATGATTGCTGTGTACGAACAAGCCATTGCAATAGATCCCCATTTGTTTCCTAATGCCCTCTTCAATCTTGCCAATGCCTATTTAAAGCATGGCAGATATGAGAAGGCTTCAAGTACTTATCGTGCTTTTTTGAACATTGACAAAATATCTGATAAAAATCGGAATCTTAGTTTACACAAAATAAAATGTTGTGAGTTTGCCATCGAGGCTTTAAAAAATCCAAAGGATTTAAATGCACAAAGCTTAAGCGATTCAATAAATACAAAGGCCGATGAATATTGGCCAAGCCTAACGGCTGATGAGCAAACCCTCATTTTCACACGTCTTCTTCCAACGGGGAAAATAGGCAGGAATCAACTAGAAATCTTTCAGGAAGATGTATGTTACTCTGAGAATGAGGGTGAGCAATGGAGTAAGTCTAAAGTTTTATCAGACTTGATCAACACAAATGGGAACGAAGGTGCTCAGAGTATTACAGCAGATGGACGTTATATGTATTTTACTGCCAGTGGAAGAGAGGATGGAAGAGGACGCTGTGATATCTATTATTCGAAAAAGGTCGGTGATATATGGTCAGAGCCCATAAATTGTGGCGCAAATGTTAATACCAGAGCATGGGAAGCTCAGCCTAGTATTTCTTCTGATGGACGAAGCCTTTATTTTGTGAGTAATCGCAAATCTGGAAAGGGGAAAATGGATATCTGGAAATCCAATTTGATTGAGATCTTGGAAGATGGAAGGCAGAGATGGTCAATAGCTGAGAACTTGAAAATAAACACCGCAGAAAACGAGATGTCGCCTTTTATTCACGCAAGCAATACTTATATGGTTTTTGCTTCGGATGGTTTGGTGGGCATGGGTGCTTACGACTTGTACCAAATCGATCGATCATCAGACGGACAGTGGTCAGAGCCTAAGAATTTGTCTTATCCTATCAATACACACAATGATGAAATAGGTTTGATCATCAATGCAAAAGGCGATAAAGGTTATTTTTCATCGGATAGGCTAGCAGCGAATGGTCGTGATATCTATGAATTTGAAATGCCCCTTGAAATACAACCACCAAAGGTGAGTTATCTAAAGGGGCATGTGTTGGATGAGGCAACTATGCAGCCATTAGCAGCATCTTTAATTCTGCTTGATATAGATTCGCGCGATACGATTGCCTATTCAAAATCGGATAGAAAAGAAGGAGAGTACCTGGTTTGTTTGCCTCAGGGGAAAGATTATCTATTTCATGCTGAAGCTGATGGTTATTTGTTTTATTCTGACCATTTTCAAATGAAAACGGGAATGGATGATCATCCTCAGAAAAAGGATATTGCATTGCAAGCTATTCAGGTCGGAAAAGAAGTTATTCTGAATAACATCTTCTTCGAAACAGATTCCTGGGAAATCAAATCAGAATCAGAAAGTGAGTTAAATAGTCTTTGTGAGTTTCTTATTTTGAATAAAAGTATTAGTGTTGAAATTTCCGGACATACCGATAATACGGGTTCAGAGACTAAAAATATAAGCTTGTCGGAGAATAGAGCTAAGGCCGTTTATTCTGCCCTAATTGTAAAAGGTATTCCTGAGAATAGGTTGAGTTTTAAAGGCTATGCTTCGAGCAAACCTATTGGAGATAATAATTCTGAAAAGGGTAAGGCAATCAACCGTCGAACCGAATTCAAAGTCATAAAGAAATAGAAGATATAGAATTACGTTTTAAAATATAAGCCATGCAACCGATATATTTAGATTATAATGCTACGACACCTATCGCAAAAGAAGTGGCGGATGAGATGAAACCCTATTTGTATGATTTTTTTGGGAACCCTTCCAGTTCTCATACCTACGGTAGGGCTTGTAAAAAAGCGGTTGAGAAGGGACGTAAACAATTGGCAGCTTTGCTCAATTGCGAAACTTCGGAATTGATATTCACCAGTGGAGGAACAGAATCAAATAATTATGCACTAAAAGGCTATGCTTTCGCGAATAGAAGTAAGGGAAATCATATCATCACCTCTACCATAGAGCATCCCGCTGTTAGCGAGGTTTGTAAATATCTGGAAACAGAAGGTTTTGAAGTCACTTATCTGCCTGTTGATGGGACAGGACGCATTGACGCTGCTGATGTTGACGCTGCTATTCGTCCGGAAACCATTTTGATTTCAGTCATGTATGCCAATAATGAGGTTGGAACCCTTCAGCCTATTTCTGAGATAAGCGCATTAGCAAAAAAGCATGGTATTGCTGTTCATACCGATTGTGCTCAGGCGGTTGGAAAAGTGCCTGTTGATATTCAAGAATTAGGTGTTGATTTGCTGACTATTGCAGGCCATAAATTTTATGGACCTAAAGGGATTGGTGCTTTGTATATCCGTAAGGGTATTGAATTGCAAAAGTTGATGCATGGAGCGGATCATGAAAATAACTTACGAGCAGGAACGGAAAATGTTTTGGAAATTGTTGGTTTGGGTAGGGCAGCTAAATTAGCCAAAGCCAATTTGCCAGCGAGTTTCGTTCATGATAAATCTTTGGTTAATCGATTAAAACAAGCTTTATCAGTTCTCGATGATATCCAGTTTAATGGAAATACAGACTTCTGTCTGCCTAACACCTTGAGTGTTTCATTCAAAAATATTGAAGCTAATACGCTTCTATCAAACTTACCTCAGGTTGCAGCATCAGCTGGCGCTGCTTGTCATACCGATTCAATTTCGGTGTCAGCAACACTGGCGGCTATGAATTTAGAGCAAGCCTATGCTATGGGAACGGTTCGTTTCTCAGTAGGGAAATATAGTACTGAAGATGAAATTGATCAAGCCGCAAAAGCAATTATAGAAGCTGTTCATAATTTAAGAAACTAAGATGAAGAAAGCCGCAAGTGAGATGTGGGATGAGCGTTATGCAAATGAAAATTTTGTTTATGGCACTGAACCCAATGTTTTCTTTAAAGAAGAACTCCTAAAATTAAAAGTTGGCCGTCTACTTTTACCTGCTGAGGGAGAAGGGAGAAATGCCGTTTTTGCAGCAAGCCAGTCATGGCAGGTTTCGGCCTTCGATCTAAGTAAAGAGGGACGCTTTAAAGCTCTGGAATTAGCCAGGAAGAATCAGGTCAAGATTGATTATGAGGTAGCAGGTTTTGAGGATTTAACCTTCGAAAAAGAGAGTTTCGATTGTATTGCTCTAATCTATGCACATGTGCCTGAGGACAAGAGAAAGGTGTATCATCAGTTGATCGCGAAATATTTGAAACCTGATGGTATTTTAATTCTTGAAGGATTTTCGAAAGGGCAGTTGGGCAAGGAATCTGGAGGACCAGGGCAAATAGGCATGCTTTTCTCAAAAGAGAATTTATTGGATGATTTTTCAGAATTGGAAACAATAAAGCTGCAAGAATTGGATTTAGAGCTTTCTGAAGGCGAGTTTCATCAAGGTACAGCTTCTGTCATTCGATACGTTGGAAGGAAATCAATTTAGGAATCAGTTACTCTAATTTAGTGCATAAAAAAAAAAGGACTGCAACATGAGCAGTCCTTGATCGTTTATAATGGTTTTTCTAATCGATACAAGAGAGTATAAGTTCTTCAGCAAATTGTGTTGAGTTATTCATCAGGTTTTGATTGAGCGTTCTCATTTTGCCTGATTTCTTATAAAGTTTTTTGTGAGTAAACCAATCAGAGCAATAGGTGTGAATAGAAGGAGTCCCTTGTTTTCCATACTCAGGAATCGATTTGTAATGAATATTCTTCAGTATATAGTGAGTTCCCCCATTGTTCTGGGTAATATGGAGAGTGAATAAGATCTCCGTTTGAAAAGTAGAAGGTTTTTGGCTTAAATAAATGCGTGATTTTCCCTTATAAATAAATTCTTTTGAATTGATTCGGATGATTTCACCTGAAACAGAATGATTTGTAGATTGTATCCAATTGTGAAATGTTTCAAGTTGAAATGGCTGATTTTCTAGTTGAAGTTCAAATTGCAAATCCCCATTGGTCTTCAATTGGGATTTGATATCAACTTTATTCTGTGCCAAAATTGAGAATTGGTACAGAATTAAAATGGAAATAATCATGAATATTCTCATAGAATGCGGATTTGAGTGAGAAATTGGATTTTTTTCAAGACTCTTAAATGTAGCTTTTATTTACGATAATTCCAAGCTGTTTATTTCATGTAGAGTCTGTAAGGCCTTGTGTATATACACTTGTGTTTTGAATGTTCGAAAACGAAGATGATGTATTTATGTTCAGTGTCACAAACTTGACAAACTTGACACTTGTATATTATGTCCTTATCGAATACTTTTACAAGAGTAGAGTTTAAGAGAGGTGTAGTTTCCCCTTTTAGCTTAAACATCTCTGAGATGTTAATATACATATTAGTGCTTGTATCATTCGATCGAGTTTTAAATATGGTTTAGTTGTAAGTAATAAAAAAGGGGTCGTCAGCCCCTTTTTTTATTTTCCCTTCTCTGTTATTATTCTTGGCTTTTCCTACTTTATTCTAATTGGGATTTCTATTTTTGTTAGATACTACACAATTAGAAATATCAAGTCTAATTAAATCCTAATTTTGAATATGATTTTAAAGATTCCAAACTTAAAACGTATAGTCCTAGTTACTTTCTGTTTTATGAGTTTGTCAAGTATCGCACAGTCTGACTTTGTGAGTTCACAGCCTCTGAGTTCAATTTATGAAACGGATGCTGCCTGGGCGGATTCTATCATGTCGGGAATGAACCAGGAACAGCGAATTGCTCAGCTATTTATGGTTGCGGCCTATTCTAATAAAACCTCCTCCGAAGAAAAAATGATCTTGAATCTGATAGAAAACTATCAAATTGGAGGCTTAATTTTCTTTCAAGGTACACCTCAGGAGCAAGCTCGACTGACTAACTTGTATCAAAGTAAATCGACTTTACCCTTGTGGATTGGTATGGATGCCGAGTACGGTTTAGGCGCTCGATTGAAGCAGACACTCAAATACCCACAACAGATTACGATGGGAGCGGTTCAGGATACCAGCTTACTTTTCATGTTAGGTAAGGAGATGGCTGTTGAATGTCGTCGAATGGGTATACATGTTAATTTTGCACCTGTTTTAGATATCAATAGCAATCCGAAGAATCCAGTCATCAATTCACGTTCTTATGGAGAAGGAAAAGTGAATGTGGCAGAAAAAGGAATTGCCTTTTCCAGAGGTATGCAATCTGGAGGCGTGGTAGCCGTTGGAAAACATTTTCCAGGCCATGGCGATACAGATACGGATTCTCACCATGATTTACCTGTGGTCGATCGCTCAAGAGAGGAGCTTGATGAATTGGAATTACACCCATTCAGAGAATCGATTGAAGCTGGTATCGGGGGAATAATGGTTGCTCACCTTAATGTTCCGGCTCTAGACAAAGTGGCAAAAGCTGCGACTCTATCCCGACCTATTGTAACTGACTTGTTGAAAAATGAATTGGGTTTTAAAGGCTTGGTTTTTACCGATGCTTTGAACATGCAAGGTGTTCGTAAATTTTATAAGCCAGGTGAGGTTGATGCCAAGGCAGCAATTGCAGGTAATGATGTCCTTCTGTTTTCAGAAGATGTACCTAAAGCCATCAATGAAATAAAGGCAGCTATTGCCAGTGGAGACTTGTTACAAGAGGATATTAATCAGTCCTGTTTAAAAATACTTAAGACGAAGTATTGGTTAGGATTAAACCAATATAAGCCGGTTTCATCAGATCGTCTCTGGTCGGGATTGAATACGCAGCAAGGACTGATTTTACGAAGCATGCTCGTTGAAAATGCCATGACTGTGGTGAGTAATAAGAATGATTTATTGCCTTTACAGCGATTGGATACCTTGCGAATTGCTTCTGTAGCCATGGGAGCCAAAAAGCGTAACCATTTTCAAGAGTATTTAGGTCGTTATACCGATATCGATTTTTATCAGATTGATAAGAATGCCTCACAAAAGCAATACAACACGCTTTTGAAAAATTTGGACTCATACAATTTGATTATTGTCAGCAAGCATGATAGCAATTTAAGAGCTTCTAAAAAGTTTGGTGTAACAGATGAAACCGTTTCCTTCGTCAGTAACCTTTCTAAAAGGAAGAAAGTCATTTTTGATTTGTTTGCTAGTCCTTATGCCCTTGATTTTTATAAGAAATTGGAAAGACAGGAGGCGACTCTCGTTTCATACGAGGACAATGAAGAAACCCAAAAGGCATCAGCTCAAATTATATTTGGAGGGATTGGAGCCAAGGGACGTTTACCTGTTTCTGTTAATAAGGATATACCTGAAGGAACCGGGCTTGATACAAAAAAGAATAGATTGGGATACGCTTTGCCGGGCCAAACCGGATTTGATAGTTCTCAATTGAAAAAGGTTGATTCTATTGTTTATGATGCCATTGAGCAAAAGGCAACTCCTGGTTGCCAAATTTTGGTGGCTCACAAAGGGAGAATTATTTATGACAAGGCATACGGTTATCATACTTACGCAAAGAATGTCAACGTTAAGCAAAACGACTTATACGACTTGGCATCGGTAACTAAAGTGGCTGCTTCATTGCCTATCCTGATGCAGTTGGTTGATGAGGGGGAGATCGATATTGATGGCCAATTGGGAGATTATTTGACAGTTGCAAAGGGGACCAATAAGGATACTTTGGTGTTGAGAAAGATATTGGCCCACGAAGCTCGTTTGTTACCATGGAAACCTTTCCACCGAGAGGCAGTAGATACGGCTCGTTTACGTCGTGATTTGTTTAGTCACGACTCATCCAGGGTTTATAGAGTAAAGGTTGGGAATCATCTTTTTGCCAATAAGAATTACCGATTTCGGAAGTCCCTTTTTAAGACGATGGCTTCAAAAGAATACCCGATTCAGATTGCAAAGAATATGTATCTAAAAGAGGGGTTTAGCGATTCCATTTACAAGCGGATTTTGGCTACTGATTATCGCGAAGCAAATGGTTACAAATACAGCGATCTGGGTTTTATTTTGCTTAAGAAAATGTTCGAAGAGCACTTAACCAGCAGCATGGAAAGCTATGTGAAGACAAATCTCTATCGCAAGCTTGGTGCAGGAACTTTAGGTTACCACCCTCGTCAGCGTTTTAGTTTGTCACGTATTATTCCAACTCAAAACGATCACTTTTTCAGAAAACAGTTGATCAAAGGTTATGTGCAAGATCCAACAGCGGCTATGTTGGGTGGTGTGGCAGGTCATGCTGGTGTTTTTGGTAATGCGGCTGATGTGGCCAAACTCATGCAAATGTATTTGCAAAAAGGCTCCTATGGCGGCGTGACCTTTTTTCAACCAGAAACTTTGGAGCAATTTACTTCGAGAGCTTATCCCGATGGTGAAAACAGAAGAGGAATCGGTTTTGATAAGCCTTTTTTAGACCCTACAAATACCAATGGACCAACAACAACAAAGGCATCGCCCAATAGTTTTGGACATTCCGGTTTTACAGGAACTATGGTTTGGGTTGATCCAGACTATGACTTGGTCTATATTTTTCTATCGAATCGTGTTTTCCCTGACGATTGGAATACCAAGCTGATGCAAATGGATGTTAGAACAAAAATTCAAGAGTGTCTTTACGATGCTATAAACCCACCTGTGATTATCGATACCACCGAAAATATTATCGATATACTACCATAAACTAATTGGCTTCTTGAGCAGATTAACGTTTAAATAGCGAGTATCCTGAGTCACTTCCAATCCCAACCATTCTGGTTTTTCAAATTCCTGATCTTCCGATTTCAATTCAATTTCAGCCATTACCAGACCCTTATTTTCTCCCTCGAACACATCAACTTCCCAATTCATTCCTGCAAACTCAATAATAAATCTGGTCTTTTCAATCTTCTTATCACATTGACTTAAAAGTTCCTCGGCATCAGTCATTGGAATTTCATATTCATACTCCAATCTCGACAGTGGATTTGTTCCCGTTTTAATGGTTAAAAAGCCTTTACCTTTAGTAATACGAATGCGCATACTTTTCTCTTTTTCACTCCAAAGGTAGCCTTGCACAATGCGATTCCCTTCAGCAGGTAAATTGAGAAGATCTTCTTTTATCAGGTATTTACGTTCTATTTCTGTTGCCATAATTCTAAAGGTTAAAGTTGATAAGGATAAAGGTTAAAGTCAGTTGTCGGTTTTCAGTTGTCGGTCACTGAGCGCGTTGCATTGAGCGAAGTCGAAATGAAGTCGAAGTGCTTGAAATATAGTGTTCATTAGTGGTTGGTTTTTTTTTAATTTTTCATCCTCACATCCTCACATCCTCACATCCTCACATCCTCAGATCAATTAACTTGATTCTTCGATTTTCCTTTCTCCCAATGATCCAATATATTTTGTGCGGCTTCTTCAGCCATTTCAATTCGGGTTTCAATGCAAGCCGTGCCGATATGCGGAACCAAAACCACATTATCAAGTTCTAAAAGCTGTGGTGTAATATTTGGTTCATCCTCGAAAACATCCAAGGCTGCTCCAGCAATCAGGTTTTTTTCCAATGCCTCCGCTAAAGCCTGTTCATCAACAACAGGACCACGAGCCGTGTTAATCAGGTAAGCCGATGTCTTCATCATCTTAAGTTCCTGTTCACTTATCAGATGATGAGTCGATTCATTTAAAGGACAATGCAAAGAAAGGACATCAGTTGTTTTCAGAAGATCGTCAAAGCTTAGATAGTTAATATTCAGATTTGTTTCTTCACTGGCCGATAGCTGCCTGCGATTGTTATAAACCACCTTCATACCAAAGGCCTGTGCTTTTTGTGCCACCGATTTGCCAATTTTACCCATGCCGATAATGCCTAGCGTTTTTCCTTTTAGCGTTTGGCCCAGGTTGCGCATCACACCCCATTTGAAATCATCCTCAGTACGAAGGCGATGGTTGCATTCTGCTACGCGTCGGCTAAGAGAGAGCATCAGTGCCAGACAAAGCTCTGCTGTTGGCTCACAAACGGATTCAGGTGTGTTGCAAACTGCAATGCCCTGTTTGCTTGCTGCTGCCACATCGATATTGTTGTAGCCAACCCCATAGTTCGAAATAATCTCAAGTTTTTGACCTGCTTCAATCAGTTTTGCATTCACTGGCTGATTAAAGATAGATAGCAAAGCTTCACAATTGGGAATGCGCTCAAGCATTTCCTCTTGTGTGAAACAGTCTTTATCAGGATAAATGAGATTAAAAGATTGACTTAGTGCTTTTAGTCCTTCTTTTGGAATGGCATATTGAATAAGGATAGTCTTCTTCACGCTTGCGATTATTTATTTCTAATTTCAATTTTTTTGTTTTCGCTATAGCCGCTTGGCTCTTACTTTTTTATTCATCCATAGCTGAACACGCATACACCCTTTTGTCTGTCGACATTTTCCCTAAAAGGTAAAAATACAGGAGCTAAACTTTTATATTCGATTCAAACTTAGTTTTACTTTCTCCACTTCCAGGGTAGATGTCCGAAGGACAGAGGGGTGTTTTAACAATGATGAATTGAATTCGAAAATTAGGGAATAAATGAAGAATGACCATGAATTAGAGAGTAATTTATATGCTTAATCTGCATATCTTTTACTTTTCCTTGATGAAAAGTAACAAAAATCATTGGCTCCGGCACTCAGCGACCCATCACGGTTCAAAGACTAAACAGACTGAACTCGTTCGTACCTCACTCAGACAGCATTCTTTTCTTTACGTCTTCTTCGTCTATGGGACCCCATCTGCGTCGCTGAGGCCGATCCTAAACCGATTATATAAATCACTTAGGATACTTTAAAACAATTTTGAATTGAATACGAAATTAGTAACGATATTTGTCGTTTATACCTTTGCCTGCAAGAATTAGGGGGATTATTTTATCGAGACGCTTCAATTGAGTTTCTTCTTTTTTAGCAGCTGCTAAGTGGGCACAAAATTCTTTTTGCTTGTAGGGAGTAATTGTATTGAAAGCGGTTTCCAAGTTTGGGTTTTTCTGAAAAGTTTTTTCTAGTAATGGATGAAGAACAAAGGGAGATGGTTTATTGTATACAATTTTCTTTCCATCTAAATGATCCTGTATGGTTTCGGCAATAAAAATGCGAATTGAATCTTCTGGAATCACAGATTGAGAATTGAACCTCAATTGGCGCATGGCTTTGGTTTTATCACCTTGTGCATTGGTCAGCAGGTTTTCAGAATCGGAAAGTAAGGCGCCATGGAAAAACCAAATACATACATCGTTTTTAAAAGCGCCCAATCCAATTAAATTCTGTCCCTGATATGTATAAACCGGAGTATTCCATTTGATACATTCCTTAAGGTCGAATGAAAGAAGAATCGACCTCAACTGAGCAAGTTCCTTTTCCCATTTCGATTTGTCTGCTTGGTAAGCTTCGAATGTATCAAATTTGGCCATACTTAAGTCCTTCGATTAAGGAATACGCATAAACTTGTGTGCCTGCAAAGAAATATTCCACTTCGGGTTATTCTTCACATACTCCACAATAGGTTTCACGTTGTGAACGTACTGACTCCATTCTGATTGAAGGTAAAGCAAACAATCATCACCCACCAATTTGGCGTGCTCTTCAGCTAAAGCAAAATCTTTCTCCAAGTCGAAAATGATAAACTTCAGTTCGTTGGCTTTTTTGTAAGAGCTTTCAACCGGGGCTTTGTTCGCT
>NZ_JBFFKR010000103.1:0-11397 GCF_041555295.1 Ancylomarina sp.
TCACCTGCCCTTCAGAGATTTTAACATCGAACTGGAAGACTTGGTTCCAGCACTAGCTGCTACTATTGGTAAAGTGGTGATGGTAACCGCAATGGTTGCTGTTTTTGCTGCACAATTCGGACTGACTCCGGAATTTGTTGCAGAGAATGTTCGTTACGAACTTCTGATTGCAGGGGGTATCTTTGTACTGCTTTTTTCTGCAATACTGAACCCAACAGCCAACCTGGCAGGAACACACGGTCCTATGATTCCGCTTATCCCAATTATTGCCGCAGCCGGAGGGCATCCTCTTGCTTTGGGTATTTTGATTGGTGTTTTTGGGCTAACATTAAGTATTACCAAAGGAGGTTCCAAACTGATGAACCTAACGGGTGTAGGTGTTCGTGGCGGACTACTGATCTACTTAGGAGCTGTTGGACTAATCGGACAAATAACCAAACTTGAGTTTTGGTCATCTGGTACCGGTATCAATGCCTTATCTTTTGCCGTTATTGGTGTCACCATTTTGATTTATGCCTACTTGGCGCGTGTTAACAAGCGCTGGTTAGCGATCCCACTTTGTTCCGCACTAGCTGGTGTTATTGCTTATACTATGGGAGCTGATTTTGCCTTTACGACTGAACCTGGACTTCCTCATTTTAATCCAATGTGGTGGTGGGGCGAAGATACAGGATGGAAGCTTGGCTTACCTAATCTGGGGCACTTTATTGCTGTGATTCCTTTTGCTATTCTTGCTGTTGCCATGTGGACGCCTGACTATTTAGGACACCGTGTTTTTCAGGAATTAAATTACCCTAAAAAGGCTAAAAGTGTTCTAATGGATGTGGATGATACTATGACTGTAGCATCTATTCGCCAGGTTATTGGTGTTGCATTGGGGGGTGGTAATATCGCCTCTTCATGGGGAACCTATATGATTCCAGCTGCCATTGCCAAACGTCCTATTCCAGGGGGTGCTGTTCTAACGGCTATTCTTTGTGTACTGGCTTCTGTTCTTGGTTATCCTATGGATTTAGCCATGTGGGAACCCGTACTTAGAGTCGCATTAATCGTTGGTGTATTCTTACCTTTATTAGAGGCTGGTATGCAGATGGTTCACAAGCATAAAGATTCTCTTAGTGCTGGAACCTGTATTTTCGCATGTGCCTTTGTTAATCCTGTATTTGGATGGGCTTTCACTATGCTTCTTGATAATATGGGCCTAATTGGTGACCGCGAGCGTGCTAAAGAATTATCTTGGAAAGAGAAACTGATTATTCCAGGTGCTATGTTTATCATCTGTATCGTATCTCTAGCCATGGTTGGTCAACTACCTGGCATACCGGGTATCTTCTAGATCTAATACTAGACTACATTATAAAAGGCGACTCATATGGGTCGCCTTTTCTTGTGTTTATTAGCGAATAGAATGGATCACAATTTCTTATCTCATTGAAAACACAACTTTACAATAAAAACTACTCTTTGATATATGACATGCCATATAAATTGATTAATTTAGACAACAATATTAGTTCTAAACTCATTAAATTTCACAGATCATGAACGCAAAAAAGAATTTTAACGATCCAATGGATAGAAACCCTGCTAATTGGCGAGGTATTTTTTATTATAATCCCAAAGACCCCAGAATACGTGTTCCTAAGCAAGATCCTATGAGAGGTTGGACTTTGAATTTTGCAAGTCCCTATGCCTATCTCTTTATTATCGCCATCATGGCTATTATTGCTCTTTCAATGTATCTGGGTTTATAATCATCAATCCCCACGGTTATTGAGCCAAGATGATCATAATTCAACAAGACAGCTCAAAAACACTTGAACAATGGACGACTGACATATTCTTTTCGGAATCCTTCTATAAAATTAAAAATGACTTGAATACTCATCAATATACTAACATCCCTATTGTCAAGTTTAAGATCCCATCAGAACTCGAAGATCTCATGAATTTTAAAGTGAATCCAGAAGCTGTTTCCAAAGGGGGAATCTCTCAAGCTTCTGGATCAATATCTCGACTATTCGGTGAAAACCAGAAACAAACAATTCCTGAACCAATTGTATTCGGGTTTTAATTTCCCGGCTTTTATTGGTGAGGTCTTTAGCGTTTTGGCAAACACTTCGATGTATACCTACGAAGTAGCACCAGTTGCTACTCGCATTGAAACCGAAATGATTCAGTTGATGAATAGCTACGCGGGTTGTAACGATGGAATTAGTTGGCATCAGCCCCCAATAATCTGAGTCCTTCAAGAGCAGAAGGATCCTGAGGAAAATACCACAGGCTTTTCTCGAAAAGGATTAAAGCCTCACGACTTTTTCCCATTCGATAATTCGTCCATGCCAGCATGATAAGGGCATCGTATTTAAAAGGATATAAATCGACCACTTTTTTAAAGTGAAGATGAGCTTTTTCATAGGCTTCCTGTCCATAATAGATCAGTCCCAGTCGGTAATTGGCCAAGGTTTGGTTGGGTGATATCTCCAATATCTCTTTGTAGAGGTTTATTACCTCAGCCCATTTTCCGATAGCGGCTTTGGGTAATACCAAACCAAATTTTGCTTCTTCTGCATAGGGCTTCAGGTTAATCGCGCGCTGATAATGCGCAATAGACTCAGTAAATACACCAGCCTGGTAATTGAGCCAGCCCAAACGTAAGTTAATTTCATACGAATCCTCGTCATAAACCTCTTTCAACTGATCAAGAGCATGAGAAAAGTCGCCTGCTTTCTCATACTTATAACTCTCCTCAAAAGCTGTTCTAACAGTCTTAAAGTCTTGTCCAGATAGCTTGCTAAACACCATTAACAAGATAAGTAAATTGAATGTTACGTGTTTTATTATCCTTAGAAGTTCCATGTTATTCCTCCAGTTATCGATTGTACATTAATGTCCTGACGATTTATCCTATCGTTTATTATATAGCCGTTTATTTCTTTCTGATTTTGATACAGAAGAAATAGGTTCAACTTTCCTTTAAACAGATATTGATAGAGACTTATCTCTATTCTATTTTTCACTAGATTCACACCATTATATACGGAATACCCTTCATTCTCTACTTGCTTGAACATATCTCCAAAACTGTATCCAAGTTGTCCCCAAGTATTTTTTGCAAGTCGAAAACCAGCTCCACCTTTCCAGTATCTCCGATTCAACCAACCTGCTTCCAATTTTTCCTCCATTTGATTGGTAAAACGACCTAATAGGTAAAAGTTTAAATTTCCTTTGGGGTAAAAACGAACAGATACTTCTTGCTGCCAACGAGTTAAATCATTCATTTCAAAATACAATAGCCCAAGACTCACCTTCCAATTAGATAGTTCCTGATGAAGTCCCATGTATCCAATAAAACTGTTTTGAGTATTCGCATAAGGAACGATTTCAAGGGCAGATCCAGAAGCACCATCTCCTCCATCACCATTCCCACCGTCACCATTTCCACCATCACCATTTCCACCATCACCGTTTCCTCCATTACCGTTTCCGCCATTACCGTTTCCGCCATTACCGTTTCCGCCATCACCGTTTCCGCCATCACCGTTTCCGCCATCACCATTTCCACCATCACCGTTTCCACCATCACCATTTCCACCATCACCGTTTCCACCATCACCGTTTCCTCCATCACCGTTTCCATTTCCTTTTATTCTAGATGTAAGCATTGCTGTTTCTGCTAGCGTCTCTACGAAAAGAGGATACCCTTTCACTTTAGTTTGTACCCAATGTCCTGCAAGAACTAGCTCAGTTCCCCAACCTATTTGAACAGAATTTTTCAGATAATATTGAGTTTGCTTTACCTCTTCCTTAAAATGGAAGCCCTCTGACACGATAGAGTTCTTTAAATCTACGCGACTGTAAGCATGAAATAATTCAAGCCTTTTCCCTAGCTGATGATTCAGCCCCAAACTATAATGATGAAATTGATTGCGAACCGTTTGTTGTTGAATTTGATCAGAATCGATGGCATAATCATCAATGAACTCATATTTACTTTCGGTATATATTCCTGAAATGAACTTTGTTTTATCTATGTCGTATTTTTCACGAATAGGTTGGGACAAATCATTTTGCATACGTTTGGCATCTTTGTTTCTACCACTTAGAAGATAGGAAAAGTACAAATACTCTTTCAAGCTGATATCCTCTGGGTTTAATCGGGCCAATTCTTGAAAAAAGACGGCTGATTTCCGATAATTCTCCAACTCGTAATGGGCTATACCCACTCGCAAACGCAAGTGATAGAAATCAATGCCCTGTTTAATAGAGTTCTCACCAACCAAAATCAATTGTTTCCATTCCTGTTTTTGATAAAGGGCATAGGTTTCCGTGTTCACCAGACTAACACTCAGAGTTTGCTGAGCATGAACAAATGAACTAATCAAAATAGTCAAAATCAATATGCTTGCATATTTCCACATCTTATTTCTAGTGTTTTACCTTTTCTATGAATCTTAATTCGGAGTGAAGCTCCGCTTTCAATACGAATTTCACTTTTCAAATGCTCCTTCTTATTCGGATAACTACAAATCACTTTAGATTCCAGTTCAATTTCTTCGGAAGTTATCCCGTCCAATTTGCTCAAATAATTCAGTTGATACTCGGAGCGTAGATAAATGTAAAATGGAGCTATAAAATCCTGAATAAAGAGTTTTCCCGCCCCATAAATCAGATTAGGAGGTAATTCTGCCTTTACATTCAAATTTGCGTAGAAACCCAAGTAAACTTTATAACACGACAGGTACAGATAATATAAAAGAGAACGTCTATCTCCTAAATAGTTATGGAACTGCAAAACATTAGCCTCCAGACTAAAATAAGCCCTTGAATTAGTAGAGCTACAGTAGAGATAGGTATTAGATAATGTGTCCGACTTCACTTCAAAATCCCAATTATTTTGCTCATAAACCATAATATTATCACCTCCTGACACCACCTCAAAACTAAACTTCTGTCCCGACTGAAAACCCAAAGATTGAACTAATAGAGGGTGAGCTTCACCTCTAAGTAGTTTAGCCGACTTTGCAGGCTTAGCATACGATTTAAGCGAAACCTGCTTCTCTATCCTCTCCATGTAATGAGGCAGAGCAAGCTCTAAAGTGGCCGAACCGATGTAGGGGGTCGTTTGAAACTGAAAGTGGATGTGCGGAAAGGGTGACCTTCCCGAATTACCACAAGTTCCTAATACGTCCCCTTTTTTTACTAAATCTCCTTTTTTCACTGTAAAACTGTCCTCCCTGAAATGACTCAACTGGGAATAAACGCCACTGTGATGATGAATGACCAAACTATTTCCCCAATTCTGATCTAAATTAACTTTGCCTATTTCATTATCCTGAACGCCATCGAGAATGTTTACAACTTCACCATCAGCTGGGCATAAGATCATTTTATTGTAACAGTAATAATCATCTACATGATTACCTTGTTTCTTAAACTGTTTGTCCTGATCATCCACAATGGCAAAATCCCAGGCATGACGCCATTCATCCTTATGTGTGTATTCCCCATCATGAGCTTGAGTAACCGTCCATTCTCCAATGAAAGGCAACTGAAAATCTGGAAATCCCATGGAGGACATTCGAAGGACATTATTTCTAAAGAAATACAAATTCTTTTCGGGGGAATTGTGCTGCACTCTTACCTCCTGCAATTTCGCATTGGGCTTATATCTTAATTTTAATATGTATAAGAATAGAAGGGTAACCACATTAAATGGAAGTGCATAAATAGATAGCCTATAAGGTGCAAACCACTGCATACTGCTGAGGGTAACTAACACCACTATTGGCAAAAGAAGCACAATCCATAAATAAGAATAGAAAGATGGAATAATATAAAATCCCCCAAGGGCAATAGAAGTTAGAATAAAATTAAAACCGATGTAGGTGTAACTTAACTCGTTGATGTTTGCCCCAATTACCCCATAAAAAAAGAACGCAACATAGAAACCAAATATCGCTAAAGTAAAAGCGATTCGAGAATAGAAGAGTAAGCCCAAGAGAATAAGCAAACCTGCCAGCCAATTGCTTTGAAAGAAGATAGCACCAAGCGATTTAAGAAAAATGGATACTGAATCAAAAATCCCCCAATTTTGAATACTATGATATAAATTCACTAGAGACTGGCCCCCAATATCATAAAACTCATTGGCTTCATAAATACCTCTTTCACTAATACCAAGAGTGGTGAGGTCACTACTAGCCATCATGATCATCCACAAACCTAACAGAAAGGGAACACTTAAAAAGGGCAAGGCATATTTTGTAAATACACCCTGTAGAAATAAGCCAATAAATAGGGTTAAAGCGGACGATAAAATAATAAGCAAAACAATTTCAAGCCCAGGCTGAAAATACAATCCTATACCTAAGCCTACTAAAAGACTATTAAAACCATAGGTCCCATCTTTAATATAAAAAGGAGAGAAACCCATTATAAAGGCAATCACATTTGCCACCACTATTGAAATCAGCCCAGAGATCCCTGCCCAGACATCAAAAAAACTAACCAAAAGAAGCAGTAGAGCAAAGGTTTTATTTCGTGAAAAAAACACCTGAGCATAACTATTTAGGATAGCCTCTCCCAAAAATAATATGTTCTTTCTATACGTTTCCATTATGTTTTAAGATGCTCAGGCGTATTTTCCATTGCATTGAATTGTTCAAAGGTTTCTTTCTTCCGAATAAGATGCAATTTTCTATCCTCATCAATTAACAAGACAGGAGGTCTTAGTTTTATAAACTGCATCCATTGGGTCATATTATAGGCACCAATGCGTGGTATCACCACAGCATCGCCTCTTTGTAGCAGAGGAAATTGAACAGCTTCGCGTATCACATCAATATTCATACAAAGCGGACCATAAATAGTTGTATTTTCTGTTTGTTCTGATTTCAGTTTAGTTGGCAACACCTCATGCTCATACCAGAAAGATGTGAACAGCATGTTAACACCAATATCAATCACCGTTGCTCTGCGCCCATCCACTAGCCGTTTGTTTGCCAAAACACTTCCCAACATGAAACCAGCATCATCCACCAAGGCTCTGCCCGATTCTAAAATCAGAAGAGGAAGCCTTTCTGGAGGTAATTCACTGGCAAGTAAAGCAGAGGTTAAGGCTTCAGCATAATCGTCGAAAGACGGACAAGTATCTGAGCCTGGCAGGTAAGCACCCTTAAGTGTATTTTTCGATGCAAAGCCACCGCCCAAATCGAGATATTTCACGCTATGATTGAACTTTCGGAACAAGCGGATAGCCAAATCAGCCATTTTACCAGCAGCAATAGCATAAGCAGTTACAGCAGTTATATATGTTCCCATATGGGTGTGTAAGCCTAATAACTCCATATGCTCATGCAGCATGATACGATTCAAAACGTGCCACGCTTCACCATTCTCAAAGTTAAAGCCAAAACGATCCCATTGAGGATAAATACCCGCATCCAAATTTATTCGGAGACCTACATTGGCTATTTTATTGAGCTTTTGCGCCAATTCTCCAAGAAAGTAAAATTCATCTAAACTATCCAGATGAATCATCGCTCCATCTTTTATAGCCCTTTCCAAATCCTCCTTTGATTTTTCAGGACCATTAAATATGATCTGATTTCCTGAAATTCCATTTTCAATGGCCTTCGTATATTCAAAGCCAGAAACGACTTCGGCCCAAGCCCCCTCTGAATGAAAAATTTTACAAACCGCATTTAAATAGTTGGTCTTATATGACCATGCGAACTGTACCCGCGGATAACGAGACGAGAAAGCCTTTTGAGCCTGACGATAGGTTTTACGAATACAAGGCTCTGAAATCACATATAAAGGAGATCCAAACTGCTCCATAATATCTACTATGGCAAGCTCTTCAATATGACTAATAACAGGTACTCGCGTGCTCATCCCAAATTTATCGGGCATACCAGCATTCACTTTATTAATTATAGGCCGTTCGTAATCTAATTTTTTCATCTGACAGCTTGTTTAATTTTTCTCTATTATTATAAAAACCCAATGATTCATTGGAAGAAGTAAGCAAGTCAAATTTCCCTCTTACATTTCACCGCTAACTGATAAGTTTCCAAATTGAGAGATATCACCTATTAAATCGTAGGAGTATCTGATAAACATTTTCCCTACTTCATAATTTGAAAAGGGTTCAGGATTCAACCCTAAAGCGAGTTTTACCATGGCTTCTGGTATATTTTGTCCAGATGCAACAGCTAAATAAACCCATGCAGGAATTCGAGGGTTAATTTCGATAAGGAAATATTCATTCTTATTGGTTTTGATCAATTCCAATTCCATGCCACCCTGCCATTTAGTCTTTCGAATTAAGTCTCGTGTTAGTTTTAGCATTTCATCATTCTGAATGGTAATCCCTCCCCAGGCTTTTCCTTTATCGGTAATATACTGCTTGCGCATAGGGACAGCGCCTACCGTATTTCCTAAACCATCGCCAAGAGCAATCACATTCACTTCGGTACCTCTAATAAACTCCTGAATAATGACAGGCATTCCCCACTTTGCAGAAATTCTATTGAAAAAACTATTTACCTGTTCATCGGAATAGGCCAAATAAGCATCGTAAAACTTGCCTTTCACCAGTAATGGGTATTCGAAAGAGTCCTTGAGTTGTTCAATATCACGTCTATGTGTAATAACCTTACTAAAGGGAACTTTAATCCCATACTTCTCACCGTATTGACTAAGATTTGCCTTGTGTCGCTCCTCGAGTTGATCCATTGTGGGCAAGAAAGTCTGAATCCCTATTCTTTGAAGTCTTTCCTTAGCCTGAATGAAAGTGTAAAGTTCCGCATCAAAATTGGGTATGATAACATCAAGTTTTTCTTTGGCGTGGATGTACTCAATTCTTTTGAGAAGTGTATCCATTCCTGAAGATGGATATGGAATTTGGTAGGTCTTGTCTACCATATCAGGCATATAGATACCTGGCTCAAGATTTTCATAAGCCAAACCAATAATTCGGACATCAAAATCCTTACTTTCCCTGAGCCCCCGAATAACAGGTATGCCAGGTCCAGGATTGTCGGTATTATTTAGTCCTGTTACAGCGATATGATATGTTGTTTTTTTCATTGATCCCTTTTTTAGCTATCAAGAAGTTCGTTATGTCGCAGCATTTCCAGAAAATCGCTTAGGTTTTTCTCAAGAGTTACCAAATCCACTTCATATTTATCCAGAAGCAACTGCTTGACATCTGCAACATCATGCCCCTCCTTTAAATGATTCACTATTTCTTTTGCAATAGGGTTTATGATATAGGAATCCCCTGTTTCTGGATTAAATAAAAATCCATTTTCACTAATCGCAATGTTTCTTTTTAACTTCATGATTTCGAGATTACAAATAATCTTATTAGAGGTTTTACACCTTTCAAAACAACATTTGAAAAGGCTTATCCAGCTCTAATAATTCATACTAAAAAGTTAGAACAAAAGCTCTTGTATTCTGTTACAGAATTCTGTGAAAAAGTTATGAAATTCCACGATGTAATTGGAAGGATTTAACTTGGTCTAATACAAAGCGTTCAGGCATTTTTTATTCTTTTCCCTACTTTT
This sequence comes from Ancylomarina sp., assembly GCF_041555295.1. Lineage (NCBI taxonomy): Bacteria > Pseudomonadati > Bacteroidota > Bacteroidia > Marinilabiliales > Marinifilaceae > Ancylomarina > Ancylomarina sp. Next base: position 9,579 of record NZ_JBFFKR010000103.1, read on the forward strand.
TTTATATTCAGACACCGATCTCCCAGTCATCTTATGAAACTGGGCAGAAAGATACTGCACACTACTATAATCCATTAAGTAAGCGATTTCGCTGAGGGTTAACTCATCCTGATTGACCAATTCTTTTATACGTTCTATCTTATTGAGAATAATATATCGCTCAAGCGTAATGGCTTCGTGCTTGGAAAATATTTTTGATAATTGCTGATAGCTAAGACCTAATTTACCGACCAGATATTCTGATTTCTGCACAATGGAGTCCACATTATTCATCTGATGAATCAATTCGATTACAGCGACTTTAACCTGTTCTACAATTTGTTGTTCATGGCCAATTATAATCTCCATGCCATTCTCCTGAAGAATACTATTGATTTTTTCTAATCCTATTTGCTCTGGCTTGTAACTTATGGTAGCCATTCCCAATTTGACCTGATCGATACGGATACCGTTTTCCTCTAGAACCATGCTTAAAACTCGCACACAACAATTACATACCATATTTTTAATGTAAATGGTCTCCGTATGCAAATTATCACTATTGAGTAGTAAGTTGCGCATGTGAAAAAAGATCTTATTGTAGTATTAAATTTAAGGCATTTTAATCGGATAAGGAATTAATTTTATTTCATAATTCTATTAGCCTTTTTCAAACAGATTTATTTGAGATCGAAATATGTAAAGGACTACAAACCCTCAAAAAAGACTTAAACCACCGACTTATCTGCACGACTTATCACTTAAAAAAAGAGAGTGCTTAATCACAAGCACCCTCTTTCTTATCGCAAATGAGACTTAGTATATGCAATCCATTCTTTAATACTAAGAACCATTCAATTAGGTTCGAATTATGTTGAGGGTAGTAGTTTTAAAGCCTTACCTTCCCCCATGATGACCTTTTCCACCACCAGAAGATCCACCACCACCTTCATGATCGTCATCTCCATCGGTTGTTGAGTCATCACCATGTCCAGGTGGTCTATTACCATGAGAATCTTCCTCTGGCACAAAAATAAATGGAGAAAATTCTCTGCGGTCAATTGATATAGGCCAATCCCAGGTAGGCGTTGATATTTTCCACACCAAAAATTCCTCATTATTGTGCACAACTTCAAGAGCCTGCACATAATCATCTGCCTGACAAGCAAAACCAAGTGCTCCCGATGTAGGCTGATCTTCCTTTTGGGTATATCTGTATATTGCAGTCGCATCCGAAGTTAAAGGTGCGTTGCCCATTAGGATATCATGTAGAATTAAATTCTCTTCAAGAATTTCAACATGTGAACCAATTAAATTACCATCATCATCGTAATCACCAACAATGGTCACATAATCTAAAAGCGTTCTTTTAAACTTTTCCCTATCGTATTCAAAACTTAAATAATCGACATAATAACGGTAGCGGGAATATTCATGTTTATCAGTTTTATCCATCATGCGAATTTCCTGTTCGATAGTAGGCAAAAAGCAATTAACTTGTGAAGCTGGCATATCAATACCACTTCCTATAACTTCTGGTATACCCATAAATAAATTAACAAAAACAATCTCGTCGATATTCAAGGTGTTCGACTTATCGGAGCCAGCAGAAATAGATGCTGCACATAGATTCATTATAATTTGCTTTTGCTCACTTTCGGTAAAACCAAGATATGGCTTTGGAGAAACATCCCATAAACCCACTCCCCTATCTACTCTAAAATTAACATCGAAGCCTCCAGCTATATCTTCCTCAATTAAAAATTTCAAACCATTATCTTCTGCAGACTGAGTAAAACCATGTAGCATAAGTTCTTTATAAATTGCTAAATTCTCAAGA
>NZ_JBFFKR010000104.1:0-11352 GCF_041555295.1 Ancylomarina sp.
AACATCTCCTTCTTCTGTGAAAATTGCGATATCCTCTAAAGCAGAAATTTTTGAAGTCGCATGTGCAGGCATACGCTTTTTATCGATTAAAGATTCTACGATAAAACCACTCTTTGAGTTTGAAACTAATTTAAACAGACCCGTCTGTCCTGCTATAGCTAATATTCCTTTCAACATATTGTCATTTTTTTAGTTGGAAGCACAAAAATAAAATTCCAGTTGATTAAAAAAAATTAATTACATGAATTTTTTAATCCCTCGCCTTCATATTTATGCAAATGCTCTTTCTTTTTTTATTATTTCGTAAGCCTCACTCACTTTTTGAAATTTCTCTTTTGCTGCTTTCTGAATATCTTCTCCTAAGTAACTCACTTTATCAGGATGATATTTAACAGCCATTTTTCGGTAAGCTTTTTTAATTTCATCATCACTCGCTGTTTTTTCTATTTCCAGAACTTGATAAGCCCATCCATTTTCCTGAATAAACATGGATTTTATGGAATTATAATCGGCTGATTTCACTCCCATATGGTAATAAATTCGCTCAATCATTTTCAGCTCCGAATCGTCAATCGATCCATCAGCCTGTGCTATTCCAAATAAAAAATGTAACAGTTGTAATCGTGATGAATAATCAAGTTGCTGGCTTATTTGCATGCAAACCTGTTCTACAGGAATATCACGATTCAAAATATCACGCAATAGGGTCAATGCTTCTCCAGCTTTTTCTGTTCCGAAACTCTTAACCAAATATTCTTTTACGTAATCCAGTTCCGATTTTAAAACCTTTCCATCAGCTTTCATTACAGCAGCAACAAGTACCAATAAACTCATCAAAAAATCACCTTGAGTTGTTCCTGTGCGTCCTGTGGCTTTCATATCTACTGAATCAAAGGCTGATCCTACGAAATACCCTAATACACCTCCTATTGGTCCTAAAAAAGCCCAACCAAGCCCACCAACGATCCATTTCCCAAATTTTGCCATTATAGTATTTGATTTGAAAGATTAAAAACGAATTAAGAAGACTTCTCCTTACACTATTCGCGAAAAACAAAGAAACAAAAGAAGTAGGAAATTCCTGCTCTTAATCTGTGGAATTATTCTGTGCTTAACAAAGTTTAACGAGATATTGCGGCTAATAAATCCCTCTACAGAGTCAAATTAAAGTTCTAAAATCTGATTATGAATAGCAATTATTTGTGGTATTATAAGCTCCGAATTATTGTATATTACAAAATCAGATTTAACGATCCTTTCTTGCTCTGACATTTGTTTACTCATTCTCTCCAAAACAGATTCTTTTGTACAAGAATCCCGTTCTACAACCCTATTAATACGAATAGCTTCATCAGCAGTAACTGTAATAATTTTGTCAAAATTTTTATAAAGTCCTGTATCAAATAGAATTGCTGATTCTTGAATAACGTAAGGAGCTTCTGTTTGTTTCAGCACCCATTCTTGAAAGTGTAATCGAACTTGGGGATGAACTATCGCATTTACTTTTTTTAAAGCCTCATTATTGCTGAAAACAACCTCAGCCAACTTAGCACGATTAAGATCTCCTGATTTTAGATACACTGATTTTCCAAAAGCCTTGATTAAACTCAATCGTATCAAATCGTCGGTCTTCATCAAATTTTTCGCTTCTATATCTGAATTATAAACGGGAATGCCTAATTGTCTAAAAAAATCAGCAACCAGTGATTTCCCACTTCCTATCCCTCCAGTTAAACCGATGCTTAATGGCTTACTCATCAAACTTTAAATTTAATTTATGAATCAATTAAGAAATGAGCATCAAAAATAAACTCATTTTACTCATTCCCCGAATTTCTTTTCTCAATCAGATACACAACCTCTTTTGGATAAAAACTAACATTGGAAACATTCAAAGGTGAACTTTTATGATTAACCTTTACTTTGTTTGTAGTGCGATCAATCGTACTATAATCAATTTCAAGCTCAAACTGTTCAGCTGTTATAGTCTCATAATCCTTTAACCCGACCAAATAAGACATTTTAATCTCATGAGGAAACAAGCGCAAGAATACAGAATCAGGTAAATTAATCACTTTAAGACTAACTTGTTTTTGAGCCTCAGTAAAACGTTCTACAGGCAACTCTACTTCAACTTTTTCCTGAACAAATTCCAGCCCCTCAATCTTAATAAAACCAAGTTTTTTCTTTCTTGTTTTATTAAGTTTCTTAAGTTCCAACATTTCAGTTTCAACTTGCTTCACACTATCAATAATAGAATGAGCGCCTATAACCCAAATACTATCAGGTTTTAAGACAATATCTCCTCCTAAACGAAATTGAGGCTCAAATTTTAATTCAGAATTAAGGTGAACAGGTATTTTCTTCTCTACTAAAGAAGAAAACTGAAAGTTAATGGTATCAGGTGAAATGTGAGTCACACTAATAGCTGATGAAAACTGAGCAGCCACTTGACTTGTCATTCTATCGGTCGAAAACAGAAAATTGTTATCACCCACCTTTTCCATTTTATTATTAGTATACTCATTTACAGGGAAATTGAGTGATTGAAAAAAAGTAAGTTTATATCGCAACAAATCGAATCCTTTAGCACGAACTGTCAACTTCAACCTGGGCGGTAACTCATTACTCAAAATCTTTTTCGATGGGAAATCTCTATAAGTAACAGGGTAATTTACAGTAGTTGTATACTCCTTGCTCAAGGCATTTAAAAACCAAAAGATAGTTGCCAAAACCACAAAAAACATATAAGTCACCAGTTTTTTATTGGCTTTTATATTTTCCTTATCAAATACACCTTTTATTTTATGAAAATCGGACAAAGTCAAGATACTACAGTTTAATAGGTTAATTCATTATACAAAATCTTTTTAGAAGCTTTTGTTATGCTAATTATTCAAATCTGAATTTAAGCAAAAAAAGCTATTACTCTACAAAGTAATAGCTTTTTGGGTAACAAAAATACAATTATTGTATTTTGTAATATAATCACAGTGAATAATCACTATTTCTTTATTATTTCTGAGCAACGTCACTCATGTCCTTAATAACAGCAACCTTGTCAATTTTCAAACGAGACTGTCCTTCAACTTCCATAATAAGTGTTGTTTCATGCAACTCGATTATCTTACCATAGATACCTCCTGTAGTTACAATTTTATCACCTTTTTTCAATTCTTCACGAAATTTCTTCAGATCTTTCTGACGCTTCATCTGTGGACGAATCATAAAGAAATAAAAAACAACAACGATTAAAACTAAAGGAAGAAAAGACATCAATGGACTTTGTCCCTCCTGAGGCTGTCCCATAAGAACAACGTTTAATAAATTAAGCATTTGATATAAATTTTAAATTATAAATTAAATTATCGATTGAATGCTACTTAATGGTAGCGGTTATTTTAAGCTCTTTTACTTTTCGTTTCGTATTTGCAAAGATAGTCAAAACCTTGTATTGCTTACCATGTCGTCCTTTAGAATCGAACTCTACAGTAATTTTAGATTCTTCACCAACTTTTATGGGTTTCTTATTCCATTTTACTACCGTGCAACCACAAGAACTTTCAATAGATTTGATAATTAGATTTGCATTCCCAGTATTTCGGAAATAGAATTCGCAAACAACAATCTCCCCTTCTGAAATTATTCCAAATTTATGGATTTCTTTAGTAAAGTCAAATTTTGGATAAGGCTTCTCTTCCTTAACATTTCCATTATTTTTCTGAATCTCGCCCTTGTTAGTGCTTTTAGCCTGTACCGATTGTTTGCATGACAATAGTGGCAGCAAAACAATTATAAGAAAGACAAGACATCTACATTGAAAAGGCATTACTCTATTTTTAAATATGTGCAATTAAATCAAAATTCAGTCACAAAGATAGTGAATTGTATTTTTTTAACGAAAAACTTAAATTAACTAGCTTGAGATAGATGCTCATTAAGAATATTCACACCTAAGCCTATCAAAATTACGCCACCTATTAAAGTAAATTTCATTTTAACCTTTGTTCCAAGATGACAACCTACGAAAACGCCAATCAATGATAAAACAAATGAGACAATACCTATTGTATAAATAGGCATTATAATGGACATATCGAGAAATGCAAAATTAACCCCAATCACCAAAGCATCAATACTTGTTGCCAAAGCCAAGCCCATCACAACCAGCCTTTTTTGAGGATCAAAACAGCAACATTCATCCACGCATTTCAAATCGTCATAAATCATCTTCCCACCTAATCCTAGTAGCAACAAAAAGGCGATCCAATGATCGAAACTGACTATATAATGTTTAAAACTGACACCAATCATCCAACCTATAACTGGCATTAAAGCCTGAAAAAAGCCCATATAAAAAGCAATACGAATAAAATGCTTAGAACTAAACTCCTTTAAGATAAGTCCAGCAGTAATAGAAACGGCAAAACTATCCATTGCTAAACCAACTGCAATTAAAATAATCTCTAAAAAACTCATATTGTAGAATAAGCAGAATACCCGGAAGAGCGCATAAACATCAGGAATAGAGATGAAACAACAAGCCTGTACTAAACTCTTATTAAAACTTAAACACAGGCTAAACAAACATATCCTTGTATTCTAGGGACAAAAAAAAAAGGAAGTTGTATAAACAACTTCCCTCATATATTATGACTTTACGGTTTTCGATTCTTCAATCAAACCCCTGCCTATTTTATTAATTTTCCCTTCTTTTTGAAGATCTTTTATCATTTTATCTAGCAAACCATTAATAAATGTGCTCGAATTACTAGTACTATAATACTTAGCGATTTCGAGGTATTCATTAAAACTCGCCTTAACTGGTATACTCTTGAATTCCTGAATCTCAGTAAGCGCCATTTCCATAATCAGGATGTCCATAAAAGCGATTCGTTCCAAATCCCAGTTCTTTGTATTCTTCTTGATTAAGCTTGAGTTTTCTTCGTGCTTCAAAACGGTCTTGCGGAATAAAACTCTCACAAACTCTTCATCGTCGCTATCCTTAAACAATGGAAGTAATGAAATATGTTCGTTATCGCTAGCTTTAAATTGCTTAATAGTACGAACAACCATGCTTAAAATAAACTCAATCTCATCATTCCAATAGATACTCTTATCTTCCATTAAAAAATAAAAATCTTCATCTTTAGCTATGATGTTCATGAAAATCTTTTCAACCATTTTTTTGTCTGCGGCAAAATCATTGGTTTCAGCATTCATGTAATTGCTATAAAGATCAGACTCAATAATGGTCTTGTATAAACCTCTTACAAAACCATCCTGATCATCCCATGAAATAGTGTTTCTGTCCACATAACTTTTCAACTGAACATTGTCAGCCAATTGCTTTAACACTTTATTCTCAATAAAACGGGTGTTGGGATGAATATCTACAGGAGTAGGCACCAATTTGTTGCGACCAGCTTCAATTTTCTTTTCAGCTATAAATGCAACATCTACAAGTAGTAGAAGTAAATAATGATATAAATCGTAAGCTTTTCCGATACTGAAAAACAACTCTTTTTCAGATTTTGCTAAGGAACGATCATCATTCTTGTAATAAGCGTAAAGCATTTGTAACACTTTAACACGCAGCAATCTTCTACTAATCATACTTTTAAAGAACTTTGTTTATTACTCGATCCTATGAATAAAACACACAGTAAAATTGCAAAAAACGAACAGCCTTTTGCGACACACTCTTATTTCATCAATGAATCTTACTTTTTAAACTCGCTGCAAATGTAGCTATTTTTTTTAATCAGCCAAAGCTACTCCTCCCTCTTTTAGGTGGATTTATGGAAATTTACATTCTACATGATTCATTGAGTGATAGAAAAGGCAACAATAATATCTGTTACATCAAAGTCTAAGGTTTTAACCAAATTGCAAAAAACACGATTGTTTACCCCAATATTAACAATCTAAAAGGTGCAAATTAAATAAGTGATCAAATAAAGATCTACACCTCAACTATTAAACAAAACTACAATGAAATGTTCAGAATTATTTATCCACAAAAGTCGAGTAAATACATATTTTTTTTTATTTTTGAGATATCAATAAACAAACAATTTCATAAATTCATTCTGAAATGGAAGGTTACGATAAAAAAGAAGAATTCGTAAAGAAGAATCGTGAAGATATTTATTCTAATGCGGTTAGAGCTGGGAAGAGAACTTATTTCTTTGATGCAAAAGCGACTAGAAACGACGATTACTACCTTACAATTACTGAGAGTAAAAAACGATACGATAAAGAAGGAAATTATACTTTCGAAAAACATAAGATCTTCCTCTACAAAGAAGATTTCGATAAATTTTCTGAAGGTTTAACTGAAGCGATTGAGATTCTTAAAGAAGCCAATGACACTCTGGATGAAAATACCATTGAAGCTATTGCAGAAATTGAAACCACTTCTGATATAATTGAAGGACTAGAGGTTGAATCTTTTTCTCAAGTCCAATTTGAAGATCTTACTGAGTAAATCATACATTTTTACAAAATATTACAAGAGCTATCGATTAAATTTCGAATAGCTCTTTTTTTTCTTTACACATTCTCCTTTTTTATTGTCACTAACAAAATCTGCAATAAAGATATCTATCTGCAGCTTTCTTAAAAAAGATAAGCAAATCTGTTATAAAACCTAGAAAACAGGAACACAATACCTAGATGTTGTGATTGTTTTTAAATCTATTTTCATCTAGATTTGTACTAAATTAAAATAGACTCATTCCTTGAACCCAATAATTCTCGAACGATTGAATCTGTTTTTTTCGAAACCGATCAATTTTTATATCGGCATAAGTTTTTAAGTGAATTACATTCACGCTTTACATTATTGATACGCACCAGCATATGAAGCTTTCTGAATTAACCGATAATCAAGAAGGTATTATAATAAAAGTACAAGGATATGGCTCATTTCGTAAAAGAATTACTGAAATGGGTTTTATCAAAGGAAAGAAAGTTACCGTTATTAAAAATGCTCCACTTAAAGATCCTGTTGAATACCAAATCATGGGCTATCAGGTATCTTTACGAAGAAGTGAAGCTGCGCTAATTGAAGTTATCACCAAAGAGGAAGCTGTTGGTTTAAAAACAAGCAATTTTGAGGGAACCCTTGATGATGAAAAACTAAAATCATCAGCACAAGAAAAAGGAAAAAATATTCATATTGCCCTTGTAGGAAACCCAAATTCCGGAAAAACAACACTCTTTAATTATGCATCAGGCTCAAAAGAGCATGTAGGGAATTATTCAGGAGTAACTGTTGATTCGAAACTAGCTAAGGTTCAGCAAAGCAATTACAAATTTGATGTTGTTGACTTACCTGGCACATACTCATTAACAGCCTACACATCTGAAGAGCTTTACGTTCGCCAGTATATTACAGAAGAGTTTCCTGATGTTGTAATAAATGTTGTAGATGCTTCAAATTTAGAACGAAATCTATATCTAACCACCCAGCTTATCGACATGGACGTTAAAGTTATTTTAGCTTTAAACATGTACGACGAATTGGAGAAGAATGGTGCTCGATTTGACTATAAAAAATTAGGAAAAATGTTAGGTATTCCTATCATTCCAACGGTTAGTTCAAAAGGGAAGGGTATTAAAGAATTATTCGACAAAGCCATTGATGTATATGAAGGTAAAGATCCAATCGTTCGTCATATTCACGTAAATTACGGAGCTGTTATTGAGAAATCAATTTTAAAACTTCAGGAACACATTAAGGTTGATCGAAATTTGACGACCATTGCTTCACCACGATTTTTAGCCATAAAACTACTCGAAGGCGATGATAAAGCTCTGGAATATATCGAATCTTGTTCTACAGCAAAAGATATTAAAGATACGCTTAAGCAAGAGGTTAAATTAATTGAATCGACCTATAACGAGGTTTGCGAAACTGTAATTACAGATGCCAAATACGGTTTTATCGATGGTGCTCTTAAAGAAACTTATATTGAGAATCCAATAAAGCGAAGAAGAAAAACAGCTATTATCGATACTTTCCTAACACATAAACTTTTTGGATTTCCGCTATTCTTCTTTTTCATGTTTATGACTTTCTATGCCACATTCAACTTGGGACAATACCCAATGAATTGGATAGAAACTGGCATAGGATACCTTGGAGAATTCATTCAGACGATAATGCCCGATGGACCTCTGAAAGATTTAATTGCAGATGGTATTATTGGTGGAGTTGGCGGAGTTATCGTTTTCCTTCCTAACATTCTAATTTTATTTTTCTTCATATCATTCATGGAAGACACTGGCTATATGGCTCGTACGGCTTTCATTATGGATAAATTAATGCACAAAATTGGTTTACACGGGAAATCATTTATTCCATTGGTTATGGGATTTGGTTGCAATGTACCAGCCTTAATGGCCACACGAACTCTAGAGAATAGGAACGATAGAATTCTTACGATGCTAATCACGCCATTTATGTCGTGTTCTGCTCGACTACCAGTCTATATTCTTATTATAGGGACTTTCTTTCCCAAAAATTCAAGTTTAGTTCTATTTGGCGTTTACATTTTAGGAATCATATTAGCAATCATTTTTGCGAAAGTATTCAAGGCAAGCTTCTTTCGAAGTAAGGAAGCCCCTTTTGTTATGGAATTACCCCCTTACCGTATTCCAACTCTTAAATCGACACTGGTACACATGTGGTCGAAAGGTGGTGAATACCTAAAAAAAATGGGAGGTATTATCCTCGTTGCATCTGTTATTATATGGGCTTTAGGCTATTTCCCTCTCGAGGTTGACTACTCGAAAGATTACGAGAAACTATTGGCTAAAAACGAAGCACAACTCCATACCGCTCTAGATGCTGCTAATCCAAATGAACAAGTCAAACTTCATGAGGATTATGAGATTGCAGCAGCATCTATAATGAACGAAAAGCTTGAAGAAAAGCAAGAATTATCTTACATCGGGCAGATTGGAAACTTTATTGCTCCAGTTTTTCATCCTCTAGGCTTTGATTGGAAGATGACAGTAAGTATCCTAACCGGGATAGCTGCAAAGGAAGTTGTTGTTAGTACAATGGGCGTGCTTTATAAAAATGGAGAAGGTAGTGATGAAAATAGCGAAGGATTAAGAAATAATCTACGGGAACAAAAATTCACAGGCTCATTCCGAACTGGGGAAAAGGTATTTAATAATGCCTCTGCCCTTGCTTTCTTAATTTTCATTCTCATTTATTTTCCTTGTATCGCAGTGGTAGTAACCATTACAAAGGAATCTAATTGGAAATGGGCTGCTTTTGTAGTAACTTACACGACTGCTTTGGCTTGGATCGTATCATTTATTGGCTACCAAATTGTTAATCTTTTATAAGTAAATTATGGATCTACAACTTTCCCTAACACATCTCATCATTTTAGCTGCTGTAAGCTACTCTCTTTATCATCTATACAAAGTGATAAGACCTGCCAAAACAAACTCTCTTTGCGGAGGATGTAGCTCCTGTGACATCAAAAAAGAATTGATAAAAAATAAGATTAATATAGATGGCCTTAAAATGGCTGGGACTTCTAAAAGATAAAGCGACCTTATTTATCTATCGGAGAGGTACAAACTCTATTCATTAGATAAAATTAACGTATAAAATAAATGGCTCTTAGTAAAAACTAAGAGCCATTTATATATATTGAATGCTTTTGAGACTATGCTCCCAAAGTTGCAACCATTACAGCTTTAATAGTATGTAGACGGTTCTCAGCTTCGTCGAATACGATAGATGCTGGAGATTCGAATACATCTTCAGTAACTTCAACACCATCAAGACCAAACTTCTGGAAAACTTCTTCTCCAACCTTAGTCGCTCTGTTGTGGTAAGCTGGAAGACAGTGCATGAATTTACACTTATCGTTTCCTGTAGCAGTCATCAAATCAGCATTGATCTGGTAAGGCTTCAAGATACCGATACGCTCAGCCCATACTTCATCAGGCTCACCCATTGACACCCAAACATCAGTATAAAGGAAATCGCATCCTTCAACACCCGCTTTAGCATCAGAAGTAATTGTAATAGTAGCACCTGTTTCTTTAGCAATTTCATGACATTGAGCTACCAATTCTTCTTCTGGCTGAAGGTTGTTAGGACCTACGATTCTAACGTCCATACCCATTTTAGCAGCACCTACCATTAATGAGTTAGCCATATTGTTACGAGCATCGCCTAAGTATGCAAAAGAAATTTTATTCAAAGGCTTATCGCTATGCTCAGTCATAGTTAAGAAGTCAGCTAAAATTTGAGTTGGGTGAAACTCATCAGTTAAACCGTTCCATACTGGTACACCAGCAAATTTTCCTAATTCTTCAACAATAGCTTGTCCGAATCCACGGTACTCAATACCATCATACATACGACCCAATACACGAGCCGTATCAGCCATTGATTCTTTAACACCAATTTGAGAACCTGAAGGCCCTAAATAAGTTACGTGAGCTCCCTGATCGTAAGCAGCAGCTTCGAATGCACAACGAGTACGAGTTGAAGATTTTTCAAATATCAAAGCGATATTCTTACCCTTCATAGTTTGCACTTCAGTTCCAGCATATTTTGCTCTTTTTAAATCTCTTGCAAGATCTAACATGTACTGAATTTCCTTTGGAGTGAAATCCAATAACTTCAAAAAGTTTCTGTTTCTTAAATTAAAACTCATGGTATATATATTTTTTGATTACGATCACAAAAGTAATTATAATCTGATATTAATAATCTTTATTTAGGCAATATGATTGACATCGTTTGAATCATATTCCATTGTAATCTTAGTTCCGTAAGATCTATCTTCGAGCTTAGTCGCTTCAGTAATCACTGATTTACCACCGCCATTTTCGATAAAGCTTAAGCAAGCACGAATCTTAGGAGCCATAGATCCTTCAGCAAAAGTTCCGTCTGCCAAGTATCCCATTGTATCTGAATGATTTAAAAACTCTAATTTTTCCTCGTTTGGTCCTTTAAAATCCTTGTAAACGAAAGAAACATCAGTTAGAATATAGAATTCATCAGCCTTAACACGAGCACCAATTAAAGCAGAAGCTAAATCTTTATCGATAACAGCTTCAACTGGACATAGGTTGCCATTCTCATCTTCCGAAACTGGCACACCACCACCACCAACAGTGATTACAATATTTCCCTGACGAGCTAAATTCTCAATAATTTTCTCATTAATTACACGAATTGGCTTTGGCGAAGGGACAACACGTCTCCATCCTCCATCAGCTTTAACTTCCTCTTTAAAGATCCATCCTTTATCAGCGATTAACTGATCTGCTTCTTCTCTTGTGTAAATTCTACCCACGCGCTTAATT
>NZ_JBFFKR010000105.1:0-11062 GCF_041555295.1 Ancylomarina sp.
AAATCCAAGGCTAAAAAGAATTAGAGGGTTCATAAGGCTTGTTTTTAGATGATTGACAAACTTTATGTATGGGGCGGAGGACTCTATTGTAAATTTACGAAAAACAGAGAGCTGAGGCAAAAATAGTTTTGATGCAATTCCACGGCTTTTATTAGACCTTAGATTCAAGTAACAAAAGCTAACAAAAGCAAAATTTCATGGGCGGTGACGAGTAGCGTGAGAGTTAGTTCAATTAACAAACACCAGCAAGCCCATTAAATAGGACTCCTGAAAAGAGAGAATCAACAGGAAGATAAGCCCCACTGAATACCTGTTTTTAGTTTGTGTAAAATGCTATTTACAAGATCCGAAAGTTGAGTTTTACATTTATTTCCTTTTTGCTGTTGGGAGATAGGGGCATATTTCTTCTTCTATTGTATCTTTGCTAGGTTCGTAGTACATAAGCTTGTAGGGGTTTTATTTGTCGTGAAACAAATTTCTACAACCTTTTCCTTTTTTCAAAACTTAGAAAGTCGAGACGACTTCTATATAATTATGAGTAGAGAGGTAAAGTTTAGACAAGAATATTTTCATTAACCCAGTTTTGAAATTTACTTTTGTATTTATCACTTACCGATATGTAGATTTTGTCATCAAAAATAATCCTATTTCGATCGATTACAGAAATTTTAGTTAGGTTCACAATATACGACCTATGAATACGCATGAACTTGTAATCAGGGAGTTTATCTTCAATTGATTTTAAGCTGCACAGCGACATCACTTCGGTTGAATTGTCTAAATGAATCTTCATGTATTCATTTATGGACTCAATATATTTTATATTATTTAAATCAATTTTAATTGTTTTATAATTCGATTTAATAAAAAGAAAATTGTTTTCTGTTTTATCTGGAGTCGTAATGGGTTGATGAATTTCAAACCTGTTTTTAGCTTTATGTGCTGATTTAAAGAAATCGGAGTAATTAAAAGGCTTAAGTAGGTAGTCAATGGCATTTAAACGAAACCCTTCAATTGCATACTGGCAGTGCGCGCTAGTAAAAATTACCATAGGTGGATTGTCAAGTAATTTAACAAAGTCTATACCATTTAGATCGGGCATGTCAATATCAATAAACATCAAGTCAACTTGCTTTTTTTGTAAAAGATCTATAGCCTTTTCGGGACTCGTATAAATTGCAAGCTTCTCGAGAAAGGAAGATTTATCGATATAAGATTCTATCAGTTTTAAAGCTAAAGGTTCATTGTCAATAGCAATGCATTTTATCATAATAATTCTGAGTGTTTGGAAATACACGTAAACTTGAATTCAACTTTATACGAATGAAATCAATTAACAGTGAGATTAGTCAACAAATATATGTTTTTAGTCAGTAAAAATACAATATTTGTCAATTAATTGTTATGGTTAAATTATAGTAAGTGGTTTTAGCTAAATATGAGTTAAACGATTATTCCCTTTTGTGAGCTTAATACTATCCATGCTATTGCCTATTATATCTCATTGAAGCTATCTTTATTATACATAAGAAAGTCCGGTTCAATACCGGACTTTCTTCATTTTTGCATAGACAAATAAAACAGTTTGAGTTAGTGGATATGCATAGGATTTTTAAAAGAAGAAAACCTTAAGCTTTTCTTCAAGTTTTATTTATTCTTTGATAAACTTATTTGTTATAAGCTCTTTTTTCGTCTCTACTGAAATAAGGTATAAACCAGTTGGAAGTTCTGAGATATTAATTTTGCTCTCATTTTCATCCATCTTAACAACTTTAATTAATGTTCCAGTTGAACTATAAATTTTAAGGCTACCATTTGTTTTAGCATTTGTAACCTGCACGTTAATGTACGAGCTAGCTGGGTTAGGATAAATATTAACAGCAGGTTTTGTTACTATATTATTAATATTAGAATTAGTAGCGGTAATACCGTAAGTTGTATTAGGTAGACAGATACTCGTCACCTCTGATGACCCAAATGAACCGCCTGATGCTAAGATCGTTCCATTGCTGTCTTCTAATTTATATGAACCATTTCCATAGGTACAGCAAATACCATCACCGTAAACATCCGAAATAGTGAACTCATAACATGCATCTGCTAAATCATCAATGGGAATAACAAGAGTTGATTCATCTGCTTGCGAGTTATATGTTCCTCCTGAAGCAACAGCTGATCCATTACTATCTTTTAGTGCCCAACTTGTTTCTTCTGGATATTTATCGAATGTAATTGTTAGTGTTAAGTTATTGGTACTGGTTGTTGGAGTTGTTACATCTAACGAACTACTTGCAACAGAAACATTACCTTTAGCATCTATAGCAGTTACATAAAAACCGTATGTTGTAGACTCTGTAAGACCTGTCACACCAGCTGTGGTACCTGTTGTTGTAGCTATTAAATTTCCATCTTGATAAACTCGATAATTTTTTACAGCAACATTATCTGTTGAAGCTGTCCAGTTTAACGTACATGATGTTTCTGTAATATCCGAAGATGCCAGATCTGTTGGAGCACTTGGAGCTTCTGTGTCATCTGATGGTTCACCAAATGTTACTGTGTAATCTTCAACTTCACCATAGCCAAATGTCTCACAAGTCGTTTGTTCTCCATTATATTTCATAGAGATTCTCATACGTGTTGTCCCGCTTGCAGAGGCGTCTATAGTCATGCTTCCATTTACAACACCACTATTTACAGCACCAGCATCATATACCAATTCGTCAGCGCTAAAGGTAAAGTCCTTATTATAATCTATCCAGATTTTCCAGTATTCATTATATGATGTACTGGCATAACCAGGTGTTAAAGTTAAATTAACTGTTGCTCCAGCATCAAGCCTTATGATTTTATCTGTAAAATCGGAATATCCTGTTGCACCTGAAGAATATGTATCTGTTCCAATAACAACTTTCGAAATCCACTCATAACTAGAATCACTACCTTTTGAGCTACAGTATGAATCATCAATTTCACCGTAAGGTGTGCCAACACCAACAGCATACATGGCATTAGTTACCGAAATTTCTGACTGAGAACCTTCTCCATAAAGATCTTGAGCTGCTTGTATAGCAAAGGTTCTTGCATCTGCATAATTAGAGGTTGAAGTCATATATTGACTTTCAACTCTAAATGCAATTTGTTCTGCTTTTTCAATTCCAATAGCTGCTACTTCATAAGTGTCACCATTATCATTTGTTCCGGAACCACCTTCGGTTATTAAATAGAACCAGTAGCAAAAAGGACCATTATTTGTGTGAACACCACCATAATCATTATACTTAGTAGGACTACTTGAAAGGGCTGCCCAATTTGTACCTTGATAAGTATCAGGTAAACCTTTAGATTTTGGATCACTTATTGAGCGTAGTGCTGAACCTAAATCTTCACCCATTGACCAGGTATCTTTATTTGGAGCATATTTGTATTCAATAGCACAACCCCAAATGTCACTGAATGCTTCGTTTAAAGCACCTTCTTCATTTTGGTAGTTAAGATCAGCCGTATATGAACAAACAGCATGTCCAAATTCATGACCAAAAACATCAAGAGAAGTTAAAATATCAAAGGAGCTTCCATCGCCAAAAGTGAAAACAGAACCATTCCAATACGCATTATCATAATTGCTATCGAAATGAACATAGGTTTTCATTAACGCACCATTACCATCAAAACTATTACGATTAAATGTGTTTTTAAAATAATCATAGGTCATCATTCCTGCCCAATGAGCATCTAAAGCACCATTATCTTTATCAGAATTATCATATTCAGCTTGAGTCCAGTTATTATCAGTATCAGTAAAATCTACTGCATTCAAATAACTAGTTCCTTCGTTACAGTTATAAGTTACTATACCATTACCTCTGGTGTAATCTCTTAATCGATAATAGTTACTATAACTTTCTGTGTTGATTGTTTTTGTTCCACTATAGCGTGTGACTGCAGAACCGGTCTCATTAGCTCTGTGAAGACGAGCATTCGTATGAACAATCTCTCCAGTATGGGCATTTACATAAATGAAATCACGACTTAAAGGTTTCGTAGCATAAATATCAATTTTATATGCCAATACCATTTCGTGAATAGCTTTAGGATTTTTGCCGTAATCATGAGCAATAATAACTAATTCTGGATTTGTGTATAAATCTTTGTTGTCTGTGCTCATGTATTCTTCAGCGTTAACAAAAGCTTTTGCTTTTTCACGGGCATCATTTTCTGTGAGAGTAGGCGTCGTGTTAATCTCATTGACTAATTTATAGTTCCCACTTAACGATTCGATGACCTTATTACGACTATGAGCGATGTAAACACCATTTTCTACTTTAATTCCCTTATGATATTGTTGGAATTTTTCATGAGTATAACCAATGCGATCATTTTCTGATCTTAATGATTTATACTCATCATTGCTTGTCATGTTAAACAAACTAGATAATACGGCTTTAGTTTCTGTCTTAGAAACAGATTTAGTTTTGCCTTTAGTGTTGAATTTAATAAATGTTGGGTGACCGTTTCTGTCAAGTTTTTGCTTTTCGATTTCTTGCGCATATGTCGAATTACATATAAATGCAAAAATAAAAATAAGAGTAAAACATTTTTTCATAATTAATGGGGTTTAGGTTAATAAGTTTTAATTAACTTTTTTATAACATAAACTTAAAAACGAATTGATAGTTTAGTGAAAAAAATCAGTAGACAGTCATTTATTATCTGTAGATAGGTGAATAGTATCAGTAAATAGAACAAGTACATCTCCAATAAGTTGTAGTAGAGCTATCTTTTATCTTTCAGGTAATTTGCAATTTGCCAAACACGTAAATGAGTTTTTTTCTACATTATTCTTATTAAACAGATAAGTTTTTTAATGGTGGTGCTATAGACTTCATTGTTCCCTAATCCAGGCATTTAGCGGCATCGAAATGTGAAATATCTTTGGAGAAGCCAGGCTGACCTATTAATTCAAACGTCTATTAAGCTAACAGTTTCCCCTTCTGGTTTCTGAGCCCTCGTATTGAGCCCAGCCTAAATGTCGCAGAAGGACAGGGGAGATAGAGCGGGGTGTTTTTATCTCACAAAAACAAGCACTTCACTAGGATTCATAATTATGTAGATTAATTCTGTTTTATGTAAGCCTGATGTTTTACGTTAGTTTATTTTATTGTTTATTTTCTAATTTTCATAAATTTGGTTGGCTTAAAATATTAAGCTAGTGCTTATCATGCTTATATGGGTGAAAGAGTGCAATTTAATGGATTGTTGAAATAAATGTATAGACATACGTTTACACACACCTTAGGCACAATTTAGAGAATAGAATACTTATGAATAAAATTGACAGACTCAAGAACCTACGATCTCGCTCCAAATGTATCGGGTCTCGATCAGTTTTATCCAAAGCTTTTAAGCAATACCGATTGGCGCAACACTTATATCGACTATTATCCAAGCGATTCTAAGGCAACGGGCATCAGTAACGATTGGCAGTGGTATTGGACAGGTATCGGGAACTTAACTGCCGAAGATTATAAGGCGGCCTATGAGGGATTGCAAGTGGAGAAGGAGTAGTCCGATTTGGGTGACCAAAGGACAACTATTAAAAATGTACGAATTGTATAAGAACAAGCAACTTGATCCTATTTTTGATTAAAAGTATAGGTTGGACAATTCAATTAAGATAGAAATAATAGGACGTCAATTAAGGTGAAACGACATTCTTATCCTTAGTGAATCTCAGTGACTGTTTTGTGAGCCTTTGTCCCCAGTCCCTGAGGATCCCATAGATAAAGAGAACTAACTCCAAGCATGTTGTATCCTTCATTTTCCCCACTTAGAATCAATAGTTTATTTATGGTAAAATATTATAGTAAATCTAATTTTGTTATTTTTGATCACCAAAGAATAAAACATTTACACCCTACACGCAATTACTAAAAAAATGAAAAATTTAATTTTCCCCTTCTTTATTCTTGCCATTTTCTTTATAAGCTCTTGTTGTTATGAAGAAGAATGTGGTGAATGTTTTTCGCCTCCCAATTATTTTGTGTTCGAATTGGTCGATAGCGACATGGGAGAAAATCTATTTACGAATGGGACCTTCAATTCAGATGATATAGAAGTTTTAGATGCCTCAGACCATCCTATTGAATTTACCTTTATAGGGGAAAATGAAATCAATTTAATTGAGATAAACACAATTGGCTGGCAAACTGAAATCGTTAATTACAGAATCAATATTGCCTCTGAAAAACTATTCGATCTATATGTGGATGCCAAAAGATTATATGAAGACTGTTGCTCCTTTACGAGATACAATGAAATTGAAATCGGTAATGTAGAGTTTAGCTTGAGCACTGAAACAGGGATTTATACCATTTTTGTTGGTTAAAGATGCCAAAATACGATTGTTGAATAAGCAGGTAAAAGCATATGAATAGGAAGATACGTTGGGGAATAATAGGCTTAGGTAAAATTGCAAACAAATTTGCAAGTGACCTACAGCTATCTAATGAGGCTGAGCTTTATGCTGTGGCTTCGAGAAACCAGAAAAAGGCAAAAGATTTTGCAGAGAAATACCATTCTCAAAAATGCTATAATTCTTATGAGGAGATGGCCAAAGATGAAGCTATTGATGTGATTTATATTGCAACGCCACATAGCTTTCATTTTGAAAACACCATGCTTTGCTTGAAGAATAACAAGTCGGTATTATGTGAGAAGCCAATGGGTTTGGATTCTCATCAGGTGAGAGCTATGATAAAAGAAGCTCGGTCGAGAAATCTTTTCCTAATGGAAGGTTTGTGGACACGTTTTATACCAGCTACCGAGAAGTTGATAGACTTGCTTCGAAACAAGTCGATTGGTGAGCTCCAATACATTCATGCGGATTTTGGTTTTAAAGGCGACCTTAATCTTGAAAGTCGGGTGTATAATAAAAAACTAGGTGGTGGCTCCTTAATGGACATTGGTATCTATCCCATTTATTTAAGTCTAATCACTCTAGGTTTCCCTACGCATATGAATGCTGTGGCACGAATGACCGAAACAGGGGTTGATAGTTACTGTTCCATGCTTTTTGGTTATGAGAATGGCGAGAAAGCCATTTTGGAATCGTCCATTGAGGCCGATACGCCTACTGTAGCTAATATTTATGGGAGCAAGGGCTATATTAAGCTGCATAGCAGGTTTCATCATAGCGAAAAGATTTCTTTGTATCAGGACGATAAGTTGAAAGAGGAATTTGACTTAAAGTATCAGGGGAATGGTTATATCTATGAAGTTGAAGAAGTCAACCGTTGTTTGAGAAACAGGATGATTGAAAGTCCAAAACTACCTCATGCACTCAGTTTAGATCTAATGGCATTAATCGATCAGGTAAAGACTAAAATTGGCTTGACCTATACGAACCAAGGCTAACACGCTCTAATTTGAAATAAATAGAGCTCTCGTCTATGAGAACTCTATCAATTCTGCCATTATTCTCTGTATCATTTTCATTACCAGTAGCTATATGACCATGAATGGAATCCCGCTTCGTTTATATTTTTATGTTTGTCTCTAATATTTTGTTTATCTTCAGTAAGTAAAAGAAAAATGATTATCTAAACCCCTAAGGGGGAATATTTGATTTTGCATAGCATGACCAAACAGAAGCTAACCTAAATACCTAAAACGACTAGTATGAGACGACTTTATAAGCCTATAATGTTTTCTTTCCTATTAGCCCTGTCGTATGGGGGCTATTGTCAGTATGAATCAATACTCGAAGAGAGAATTGTAGGAAGAGTGCTCGATACACTTGAGGTCAATGAAAATAATACGGTGGTTCATACCTTATGGTTGAATGATACCTTAAAGATTGTGGTTCAGAATGAGCATCTTAAATATAATTTTAAGAGTACGAATAAGGATGGTGAAAATACAAAACGCTTATTTAGTCTAACTGAGCGTAAAAGTTATATCAACAACTTGAAGACTGAAGGCCAAAATTGTTTTTCTTTTGCCTTAGAGCATTATTTTGCTCGTAACGGCATGGCTCAGCAAGCCGTGTTTAATAAACGAACGCTAATTGGATTGGAAACCATAGGTCAGATTCTAAATCACTACTTTATAGAAGTAAAGGCCTTTAACACACTTTCCAAACAGAATTTTAAAACAAAAATCCCAGATAATACTTTGCTTACTTTTTCAAGTCAAGCCGATAAGGTGATTCATGCCGTCTATCACGATAAGGGTCTATATTATACAAAATGTGGTGGTTCCGAAGCCGCAGAGTTTCTTAACCTAAAGAATTTTATAAAGGAAAACTATAAGGAAACCCAATTGGTTAAAATATACAAATTCGATAAAGCCAGACTTGATTTGGCTTTAAATAAATAGAAGGTATTACCCGGTCAATAGAGTTATTGCTTAAGAGGGTGTCCAGAAATATGTGTAAAGATTCTGATCCCGACAAGTATCGGGACAGAATGACGGCTACATATATCTCTGGATACCCTCTTTTTTTATGCTTATAAATAGTCTATACTAAGCGATCTATAGCTTTGTTTTTCTTCGGCGAATAAATCCTTTGCTCATTCGGGATTGATCTTTTTTGATTCATAATTATATAGATGAATTCTATTTTACATCTGCTTCCTATTTTAATATGTGTGAATATATTGTTTGCTTTCTAATTTTCATAAATTTGGGTGGATGTAAAATGTATGTGCTAACAAAGAGTAGGTTTTAGTATATCTTTTAGATCTAAAATAATAAAATATAAAGCTATTATCCTGAATAGAAAAAATGATAAGACATGAAACGAGCCATTAGCAAGTCCGCCAAACAAAAGGCTACGGCTTTATCCCTCTTGAGTTTGCGAAACATGAATGTTTTGGCGACTTCCATGTGGTAAATGAAAATTAAATTATTGACAGATGAAACAATTTATTCTCTTATTCACATTAATCCTATGTCTTTCGAGTGCAGGGCAGGCAGCTAATAAGCAGGAAAATACAAAATGGGAAGGTGCTTTATTGGTTCAAGGCTTTGAACTGAAATTGGTCTTTAAATTCAACCAGGATACTTGTTTCCTCGATGTCCCTGTTCAGGGCGTTGTGGATTATCCTTCATCAGAATGTAAGATCACTGGCGATAGTATTCGTGTTGCCTATTCGGGTATACTGCAAGCTCAATTTGTTGGGGTGAAGCAAGCCGATACACTTCTTGTTGGACATTGGATTCAATCGGGCAAAAGCTTCCCTTTGACCCTGAGAAGAAAGATAGAAAATATAAGACCTCAAACCCCCAAGTTGCCTTTGCCATATAAGCAAGAGGAAGTCTCATATTTCAATCATGATAAAAGTATTCGCATTGGAGGCACATTAAGCCTTCCTAAAAATGGAAATAATCATTCGGTTGCCATTCTGATTACAGGGAGTGGACAGCAAGATAGGGATGAAAGCATCATGGGACATAAACCCTTTTTAGTTATCGCTGATTATCTGACACGACAAGGGATTGCCGTATTGCGTGTAGATGATAGAGGTGTAGGAGCCACCACAGGTAAGGAAACATTGAAGAAAGCGACATCCTATGACTTCGCCTTGGATGTTGTTGCGGGTATTAAATATCTGCAGAGTAGGGCAGATATTGATCAGCAACAAATTGGCTTGATTGGACACAGCGAAGGTGGTCTGATTGCTTCAATTATTGGATCAAAACGAGATGATCTTGCTTTTATCGTTTCATTGGCTGGTTTAGGTGTATCGGGAAATAGATTGATGAGCTCTCAAATAAAGAAAGCATTGGTCCGAACATTGCCTACAAAATCAGTCGATAGTATTGTCTCTTTCGAAAAGAGAGCCATGAATATCATCATCCATCAGGAAGATGATCGATTGGCTGAGGTCAGTATTAGTCAGGCACTAATTGGTCCCTGGTTGGAAGGTCAGGACGCGTCCGTCAAAGAATATTTTGGAATGAAGACCGTTGATGGCTTTCAAACCCTTGACACAAAGTCTGCTTTGGCTCGTTATAAAATGATGATGATTCCCTGGTTTAGATACTTTATAGCTTATCAGCCTAATAAATTTCTACCTAAGGTGAAAGCACCCTTCTTAGTACTTAATGGGGATAAGGATACTCAGGTTCTATCGGAACTAAACACAGTTGGCTTTAAACGAATTTTTAAAGCTAGTGGTAAAACCAATTACGAAATCATTCGCTATCCTGATTTGAATCATTTCTTTCAGCATTGTGAAACAGGCTATATCGACGAGGTTGAGTCTATTGAAGAAACCATCTCAGAAGAGGTTTTGAATGATATATCTACTTGGATTAAGAAGCAGGTAGGAAACTAATTATAGAGCTAATTTCACTTTAAATAAAAGAGTTCATAAATGAAAAATATATTTTCGATTGCATTACTTATGAGTAGCTTCATGTTTGTGGGCTGTCAGGAAGAACCTAAAACGCTTGCTTCTGTTATGGATAAATATGCTTTATTTAATGCAGACCCTGTAGGTGCAAAACCTAATGAACGACCTATGAGCTTGCCACTGATGATACCTTCGGTTGATCATTCTCTCGCTGGAAGGATTCTAATGGCAAAGGGGAAAGATGCAAAGCCAACAGTCATCTTTCTGCATGGTAATCCAGGTTTTGAGAAGAATGAAGAAACAGGACAAATCTTACGACGAGCGGGTTATAATGCGGTTTTCTGTTCCTATTCGGGTACTTGGGGCAATAAGGGTGTGTTTTCTTATAAGCAATCGATTAATGATGTTAAAGCGATTGTCGCTTACTTGACAGAAAATAGCAATCAAATCAGAGTTGACTCTCAGGCGATCTACTTATGTGGTTTCAGTATGGGAGCAGACATTGCTATTTTGGCTGGTCAAGAGCTTCCTCTTGTCAAGGGAATCATCTCTATCGATCTCTGGAATGGTCATCACAGTCTTAAGCAGAAATCAGAGGAGGAATTATCGGTCTATATCCAAAACCTGAAGCAAAGACCTTGTATTCAAATTGAGTCAGGAAAAGCCTTTGTCGATGGCATCATTACGAATAATGGAATGGA
>NZ_JBFFKR010000106.1:0-11017 GCF_041555295.1 Ancylomarina sp.
TACCATCTCAGTTTATGGAGAACTATGCTTTTGAGAAGCAATGGCTTGATAAGGTTGCTGAGCACTATAAAACAGGAGAGAAGATCCCTGCTGATTTGGTTCAAAAAATTATTGATAGTGGTAATTTTCATTCGGGATATGCCTTCGTTCGTCAGATTAGCTTCGGCTTGAATGATATGGCTTGGCACTCAGTAGAAAAACCTATTGAAGAATCGGTTTCTGAATTCGAAGCAGGAGCTATGCAGGCCACTGAGCTTTTCCCTCGATTAGAAACCTCTTGTATGAGTCCAGCATTCTCGCATATATTTGCAGGAGGCTATGCTGCTGGCTACTATGGCTATAAATGGGCAGAGGTTTTAGATGCTGATGCTTTTGATGCTTTTAAGAAGAATGGCATTTACGATAAAGAAACAGCTGATTCTTTCCGCGAACAAGTATTGGAAAAAGGAGGTAGTGAGCACCCTATGGTTCTTTACAAACGCTTTCGAGGACAAGAGCCTTCCATTGCACCTTTATTGAAGAGAAGTGGCTTGAATTAGGCTTCGTTTTTAGATGATATTCGACCTCAGTTTTAATAACTGAGGTCTTTTTTTTTGCTTAATTCTTTCAATCTAGCCATTTTACTGTAAAAGAGATGAATCTTATGGTTCATAGAAATACTATAAACTCCCTATACATGAGCATGTATGAAGCTATTCCTACGACGAATTAAAGTTTTCATTATTACAATAGTCAAAGCTTGATAAAATGCTGTTTTTAGACATGTAATTTTCTTTCTTAAAGTTATTGTTATTGTGCTTAAGCCGATTAATTTTGTCGCCGATTTTAAACACATCTAAACTTTTCGATGCTATTCTAAGGATAACCGTCTAGAGGACAAGTCGAATTGTTGAAATACTAAACAACACATAGAATGGCTTTTATTACTAAAGAAAAATTTTTGTCAAACGAATGGCTTTCTGCCTATGCTTACCTTATTCTAGGTAGTATTATCTTCGCTGTTTCTGACATTTTATTCGTGGTTCCATACAAATTAGCGCCAGGTGGCGTTTATGGTATCGCTACAGTTCTAAACACAATGTTTAGCTGGAAAATTAGTTATTGTACATTTGCCATGGAGGTTCCATTGGTTATTTTAGGTACTATCATTCTTGGCCCTCGCTTTGGGATTAAGACAATTGTAAGTATTGCGATTATTTTGACTACAGTATGGATAATGGAGACTTTTGTTTCTGTTGGTTATCCTAAGGTTATTCTTGATCCAATGTTGAATACAATTGTAGCTGGAGTCTTTTACGGTATTGCAATAGGGCTTATCTTTAAATCACGTGCAACTTCAGGTGGTTCTGATATCATTGCAATGATTATGGCTAAATACTCGAGGATATCTCTAGGAAAACTGGTAATGATTGTAGATGGTATTATTGTATTGTTTACTCTTATTCAGCCTACTGAAACGGGTACTATCGGATGGGAATTTGCAATTTACTCGCTTATTATTATCTATATTGAAGGTAAGATTATTGATATGATTGTAAGTGGGGCTAGCTACCACAAAACGGTTATGATTGTGTCGGATGAATATGAGTCTATCGCTGCTAAAATTAAAAATGAATTGGTGCGTGGTGCTACTATCCTTAATGGAACAGGAGCTTACTCTGGACAAGAAAGAAAAATGGTTTACTCGGTAATGAGCCGTAGAGAGCTTGAAATTCTTAAGCTGTATATTAAAGAAGTTGATCCAGAGGCTTTCGTAAACGTTACTGAAGCAAATGAGATTATTGGAAAAGGTTTCCAGTCTTTAAATGATGAAGAAGCAGGGCACTAGACTCTTTTATAATATATCTAGAAATGGCGACCTAATAGGTCGCCATTTTTGTTTCATAAAAGTTACTTAAGCTTATCTGTCTTCAGGTAGACCATAGGTGTCAATCACAAAATCAAGATCTTTATCTCCGCGTCCGCTCAAGTTTACAAGAATAGATTGTTTCGGATTGGTTTTAGCTAATTTGATGGCATATGCAATTGCATGTGCTGACTCAAGTGCAGGAATAATACCTTCCAATCGACTTAACTCAAAGAATGCATCTATACATTCCTTATCATCGATATGATGATATTCAGCTCTTTGTAGATCTTTAAGCATGGAATGTTCTGGTCCAACACCAGGGTAATCAAGACCACTGGCAACAGAATATACTGGTGCTGGCTCTCCTGCTTTATCCTGTAGCATGTAACATTTGAAACCATGAATAACACCAGGACTTCCAAGAGTTAAAGTTGCAGCATGTTCACCCTCTTTATCAATTCCACGACCAGCTGGTTCCACACCATGCAGCATGATATTCTGATCATCTAAGAAAGCTGAGAATATGCCCATGGCATTGCTACCACCTCCAATACAAGCAACAATATTATCTGGTAATTCGCCTGTCATCTCCTCAAACTGTTCACGAGCTTCGATACCAACTACACGTTGGAATTCACGAACCATCATTGGGAACGGGTGTGGACCAACAACAGAACCAATGCAGTAGATCGTGTTGATAGGGTCTAGTAAGTAAGCTTGAAATGCAGAATCGACAGCCTCCTTTAGGGTTTTTAAGCCATGAGTTACGGGTACAACAGTAGCACCAAGTATCTTCATGCGCATCACATTTGGATGCTCTTTGGCAATATCAACTTCGCCCATGTGAATTTCACATTCCAAACCAAAGTAAGCAGCTGCTGTTGCTAATGCAACACCATGTTGACCTGCTCCAGTTTCAGCAATGAGTTTCTTTTTGCCCATATACTTTGCTAATAAAGCTTCGCCCATGCAGTGGTTAAGTTTATGAGCTCCTGTGTGATTTAAGTCTTCACGCTTTAGGTAAATGCGTCCGCCGTACTTCTCTGATAAACGATTACAATAATAGACAGGCGTTGGACGTCCTTGGAAGTGTTTGCGAATGCTTCTTAATTCAGAAATAAACTCATGAGATTTACTGATAGAGTAGTAAGCTTCATTGATGCGTTTCATTTCGTCTTCCAGTGCAGGGGGAATGAAGCTTCCGCCAAATTCACCGAAATAACCTTCTTCGTTCGGGTAATTTTTAAAATAGTCTTTGAATGTCATGGTATTTTGATTTTATAGTTAGAATTCTACGATTTAGAGCAAAAAAAAGACCTGCGAGAAGCAGGTCTTTTAGTATATGAATTATGTGCATATGGCTAACCCTTCTCGATATTGATTATTGAGAAGTTCCACCAAAATTTATTTTGTGTCATACTTGTTTGCATGTTGCAATGTTATTGCAATTTTCGCTCATAAACAAATTTCAACAAAAAAAAGTATAAAGGAGAATTGCCTCTTTGCTCTATGATTTGTAACTTGTGGAGTTGTGATTTTGAAATGATATATTGTGTTTAAACTATTGCTTGTGAGAGAGTCAGGCTTCTGATGGTTATTAGGTTTTTGAGATTGAAAAAGGAAATAAGAAATGATACGAAAATATATAGAAAGTGATATTGATGAAATTTTAGAGGTTTGGTATCAAGCTTCCAGAATGGCTCATCCTTTTTTAGATGCTGATTTTATGGGTATGGAGAAGAGGAATATTCGCGATGTTTATATTCCTAACACTTCGACTTGGGTGTTCACAGATGATGACCTTATTTTGGGTTTTATCTCGATGATGGGAAATGAAGTGGGAGCTATTTTTGTTCGTCCGGATTATCACGGAAAAGGTATTGGCAGACAATTAATGGACTTTGTTTCAGATTTTCACGATGTAATGGAGGTTGAGGTTTTTGAGCGAAATAATGTTGGGATAGCATTCTATCACAAGTATGGTTTTGAGTTAATTGAGGAACTTATACATAAGGAAACGAACAATAAACTACTTCGTTTGAGGTACAGAAAGTAAGTCATCCTAATTGTCAACTCAGCTTATTAAAGCTGAGATTTTTTTTTCCAATTGATGCTAAGTAGAATTGATAAGAGTCGAGTTTGTGGGGAAATATGCTTATTTTTATTTATCAAAGATAAGCTGATCCTGTTTTGGAGACACTTACTATGAAACAAGCTATTTGGAAATTATAAATAAGAATTATGAGGAAATTTAGATCATACTTTTACCTGTTAATTGGGTTGGTATTTGTGAGTTGTAATAAAAGTGATGGCCCTATTGAAACTGGAATTGAAAGTGAAGCATCTTACAGAGTTACTTTTACAATGCATTGGAATAGTACCGACTTTCCTACAGATTATCCATCAAATGCACATTTTTCGCCTTTAATTGGTTGGTCTCATCCAACAACAAGTACCTTCTTTAATGTCGGAACAACTGCATCTGCAGGAATTGAAGATATGGCTGAGAATGGTGGTACCGCTATACTACAAGCGGAATTGGAGGCCAAAATTGTAAATAATGAAGGCTTGGATTTTGTACTTGGTAGTGGTTTAGGAAGTGGAGAAGGAGAAATTACTGTTGAGGTTCTGGTAAATGCTGCGAATTCATCAGTAACATTAGTTTCAATGGTTGCACCTAGTCCTGACTGGTATGTTGCAGCTTTCAATGTTAACTTATATAATGGTAGTAATTTTGTTGATACTAAAATTGTAACTGCAGCTGTTTATGATGCTGGTACCGATAGTGGAGTAACATTCGCTTCTGCTGATGCTAATACAGATCTTAAAGTACCTATATCTTTATTTGTTGATGCACCACTTGGAGATGGAACAAACTTAGCAGCAGACTTTGCTACGATTACTTTTGTTAAAAATTAGTGTTGTTATTCTGATTATAATGAATCCTGACTTTAAGAAGTTGGGATTTTTTTATAGCTGATAATTCGTTAAATTAGGGGGAATAAAGTCATGGGTAATTATATATTACTCAGCGACTAATTTTATTTAAACGTATTTATGAGGACCTTAATACCCAAATTATGAGCTACTATTTTAATAAAGTCTTAAAAACGAAAGATTTCGATGAAGCTGTTGAACAAGCAACTTTTGAATTGAAAAAAGAAGGCTTTGGTGTTTTAACACAAATTGATGTTAAAGCAACTCTGAAAATGAAAATTGATGCAGATTTTAAGAAGTATGTGATTTTGGGTGCCTGTAATCCACACTATGCTTATAAAGCCTTGCAACGAGAAGATAAGATCGGCGTTTTCCTACCATGCAACGTTATTGTTGAGGAACACGATAATGGTGATATCGAAGTGTCTGCAGTTGATCCTATCGCTTCAATGGCAAAGGTCGAGAATGATACTTTAGGTGAAATTGCTGTTGAAATTCAAAATAAGCTGAAAATTGTTATCAAGAATCTTAATTAAGATCGTAATATTTTAAAAAAAACAAATCCCAGCCTATTGGCTGGGATTTGTTTTTTTAGCTCATCAATGAAAAGATGGCTAAAGCGTATAAATAGAAACGCAAGAACCTGAAAAGTCCATACATTAAATATCTTCTGAAGCTAAAACTAATGATACCCGCTGCAATACTAACCATAGAAAAAGGAATCGGCAGTAGGGCTCCCACAATGATGAGAAAACCACCCCATTTGCGGATATTGATAATGTGCTTTGCCATTTTAGATTCAAGGTAATGACTAACCTTAGGTATGGATAGTATGCCTCTACCAATGAAATAAGACACACAACCTCCTAAATAGGATAGTAAAGCCAAAAGGGATAGATTTAAAAATGGGTTAGGTAAGGTATTAACCCATGCAATAAATAGTTCTGGAGGAATTAAGCCTAGTAGTGATTCTGATGTGAAAAACAGAGAAAAAATACTTATGGCTGAATAGTTTTCTGTAATATAAGAAAAGAAGGAATTAAAGTCGATTACAAATCGATCAATTAAAATAAGCCCACCTATAATTAGAATAAATGGTAGTATCGACTTCTTAATATTCTCCCAAATAAAGTTATAAAATCCTGTATAGGAATAGTATTGATGTATAAGTTGAAGCTTAGATTTTCGATTTTTTGGTGCTGATTGTGATCTCATTTTTTTCCCTTTGTGTGATGGTGATAAAGTGAAGCGCAGATCCTGAGAAAAGAATTTGCTTTTGTTAGTCTATTCTTAAGCGTACATAGGCTTATGTATACTAACCAATAGATGTTTATGTAGACTGGTGATGAAAATGGTATAATTCTCGAAGCAGTTGCTTAAGAAGAACGGGTAAAAAACCAGTTTAAGAAGTCGATTGAGGCGGAGGTTCTACAATATTGACAGCTAGACTGCAGCATAACGTTGAAGCTTGATAAGAGAATTGAAGTGGTAATTTTAAATGTATAGAATACTTAAAAAATAAGCAGATAAACTGACCATCAGATTCATCAGACTCGTCTTCAAATGAAGATTGTTCAGCATCAGAAATAAGCGAGCTAAGATGCGCTTTTTGTTGAGTCCCTATTATCATCTTTTGGATTGTAGGGCTTACAACAACTAGTAAAATAAGTAGTATAAAACGGATGCTAAAGTTTTTCATTTTCTCTTCTGATGACGTAAATGTATACAAAAAAAGGAGGGCTAATACGGCTTATTATTTTCTCAACAATTTTCTCGTTCATTAATCTGAATTGGCAAGTCGTAATTGCATTGATGTTTAAGTTGTTAGTGTGAATGTTGGTGATTGTTAAATTAATATAACAAGATAAAATGTAGGGTTTTCCCCCATCAGGTTTAGGACCTACCCTGTTTCCCCGATTCAATAGACCTCATACATTTGTCCAATAAAAATTGAGCCATGCAGACAAAGGAAATTGACACATCTATAAAGAGGAAATCGAATATCTTGATTTTAGCCGATTATTCAGAAGGGAATAAGGCAGCCATTCATTTTGCCATGCGGTATCTTTATCGCCCTGGCTCATTGATTCATATTATTCAAACTTGGCAAAAAACCAATTTTGGATCTTCTATGGTGCGTGATTTGTCACCTATGCTCGAGGGTATTGCTAATAGTGAATTGGGTAGTTTGAAATCACATTTACAAAATCGCTATTCAATGCCTGATAATCAGATTCGCTTAATACCCTTTGAAGGAGATTTATCGGCATACTTCAAAACTGAGTCGTACCAATCACAAGAGTGGCAGATTGTAATGGGATCCAGAAATTATGAGAAGCTTTTTCCCAATAAGAATAGAATGAATGAACTTATAGATCAAGTCTCTCAAGATTTATTTGTTTTGGTAGGGCTTGAAGATAATAATGCAATATCAGAAATTTTTTTACTTGCTGATACATCGGAGACTACTTCATCAAACTTATCTGTATTGAAGAAAATTGCCATCAGTGAAAATCCAAGTATCAATGTTTGTTTATCTCGCTCATTTGTATCAGCTGAAGAGAGAAGGAATAGGGTGTTACCCTTGATTGAAAATTGTAAGGGTACAAGCGTAACATTCTCCCAAGTTGAAAAAGGAGAAGGACAAAAAGAAATTCATGAGTTCGCAAAAAATAGAAGAAGTCAACTGATTATTTTTGAGAAGAATCCACAACGTAAATTTCAGAATGGGATTAAGGCATGTTTGGATTCTTGGTTGTTAAAAAGTAAAGGTATTCGTGTTTAAAAATATTAAGTAGATTGATATGAAAGATGTTAACCTGGAACGTGTTCTTGTACCTGTTAGTCTTAGTGGAGATGGAGAAGATGCTTTGAAACAAGCTGTTTTTTTCAAGAAGAAAATGAATTCAAAAATAACACTTATTCATGTAACACCTGCTGCATCAAATTTAAAGAGTTTGGTACAAACAGAACTTAATAAAAGGTTGCAAGCGAGAGCAATGATTCGATTGATTCGATTTGCAAAACTTCAGTTTAAGGGGAGGATTCCTGAATATGTAGATCTTCGTGTTGAAATTGGACAGCATGTTCCCACAATTATTGAGGTGGCAAATAACGAGAATTATAACTTAGTTATCATTCGAAAAAATGAAAGAATAGAAGGCTTAGTCGGGAAGTTGAAAATGCATAGTGCCGATAAGTTTGTCAAAGACATTAAGTGCCCGGTATTATCAGTCAAAGATCGATGGACATATAGAGGCGTTCGCAATATATTGGTTCCTGTAGATATAAGACAGCAGTCGAGAGATATATTGAATTGGTCGATTTATCTGGCAAAGAAATTAAATACTCGCATCACATTAATCTCAGTTTTGACTGTAAAGATCGATTTAGAAAAGAGTTTAGCCTATAGAAAAGCAAAATTACTCGAGCGTTCAATCAGAGATGAGGGGATTTTTTGCGAGGTTAAGATATTTGAGAATACAGGTGAAGACAAAATTGAGACTATTCTGCAATATGTGAAGCATGAGAAAGCAGATTTTGTTCTAGCACAAGGAGCGCAAGATATTTTGTTTGGTGATTCTCAATCAGAGAATTTTATTTCAAGATTATTGCATGATTCTATAAAACCAGTTTTGAGGTTAGGGACTGATAGAGCTGCCTATTTCAAAAGCTTACTAAACGTTCGGGTACCCATTAGTATAAGAAATGAAGAAATGGTTCTAACAGAAGTTGTGATGAATCTGTAAAGAGATAACAACAATAATGAAAAAGTCAATTAACCTTATACTACAAAAGTGATGCTTAGGGGGCATGTCACAGTTGTAAAAGTTTGGGGAAGTTTCCTTCGTTTGCGGCGGGAAGCTTTCCCTTTTTGACATGAAAATGTTCTTAAAATAGGGGTATAGCTCCTTATTAATTGTAATTTTGTTTAGTCTCTTGTGAAAAAACAGACTTAAGGCCCTTAATTTATGCTTACAAAAAAGAATTTTCTAATAAAGCAAAAAGTAATTTCTGTTTTGCTGCTATTTAGTATTTTTGCTTTTGGCGGAATCATATACACATTCCGAACCAGTTCAGTAATCGATACCAGACACATCAATCTCGTTGAGTATTCTGAGAAAGTAGAAGTTGAAGTATTCAATGGTAGAATTGAGATGGACAACTTTGTGATGCAAAGGGATAGCCTGTCATTTAATGGGATTTCAAAGAGTTTTAATGAAGCAGATTCATATTTAAATCGAATAGGAGAGATCTTATCTGAAAGCAAAAGTGCTGTTCCCGAAAGTTATGAATTGTTTGAGCAGAAGTTACTTGAAACTAAAGCCTCTGTTGCACATCTGGATCAATTGATTAAATCTGGTAATTATCTTAAGAAACAACGATTGGATAGTACCATGTTACGATCCTATCTGAACTTTAATAGAATCTTTACTGAATATGAAAATGCTCTTCAGTCTTATATTAATGAGAGTAATTCCAGACTTAAAAAAGAGGTTTTCTTTCTTCTTGTAGCTATCTTTTTTATTCTGCTTGTGAGTTTGACTTTGATTGCCAGATTGATGGATTCTCTTATAAAAGCAGATCGTCAAATTCTCAGCAATACAATGGATGTTGAACAAAGGGAAAGGCGAAGAATAGCCATGGATTTACATGATGGTTTAGGGGCTATTCTGTCGAGTGTAGGAATGTATAGTAAAATTCTGGAAAAAGAACTTGTGGAAAATAAGCAAGCATGTGAAAAGTTGAAGCATATAACAAATCTCTCTAATCAGGCTTTGGTAGCTGTTGGCGAGGTTATTAATAATTTGAATCCCTCTATTTTAAACCGCTATAATATTGTTGAATCTCTTGAACGCCTATGTGCAAAAATCAATAGTATTGGAGAGATGAAACTTGAATTTGATAGTTGTAAATTTAGTGGAGAAATGACCAAGAGTACTGAGGTCATGCTTTATCGAATCTCTGGCGAATTAATGAATAATAGCTTGAAACATGCCAATGCTGATAAGGCAAGTATTCGCCTATCTCGACAAAAGGGACGTATCATTCTTTCCTATAAAGATAATGGAATCGGATTTGATATGAGTAAGTTAGCTATGCATGGAAATGATAAAATGGGACTTTCGAATATTGTAGAGAGAGTCGAATCCATAGGTGGACATTGTGAGCTGAAAACATCGCCAGGACAAGGCTTTCTAATGAATATCGAGTTTAATTAGGAAACGAATAAATTGCTATAGGATGGGAAAGATAAAGATAGTTTTAGTTGACGATCATAAGATTTTTAGAGATGGTTTTCGTCTTTTGTTGCAAAGTTTTCCCTATGTCGAAATCATTGGAGAGGCTTCTAATGGACAAGAATTTCTTGATTTGTTGAAAACTAAAGTTCCTGAGATTGTTTTTATGGATATTAATATGCCTCATGTCGATGGTGTAGAGGCTAGCCGACGAGCCGTTGAGCAATTTCCGGATATCAAAATAATAGCACTCACGACTTTTCTCGATGAGGATTATTTGGAGAAAATGCTTATGGCTGGTGTTGAGGCTTATATGTTAAAGAATTCGGAGCTTGATGAGTTCGAAAAGGCCATTATGAAAGTGCATAATGGAGGTAATTATTTTTCCGATGAGATTGTTAGTTTATTATCAGATAAGTTAAATCGTTTTAGAAAGCGTAAAAAGGAACAAGCCACACTCCCTGTATTTACTGAAAGAGAAAAGGAAATAATTGATCTTATTTGCAAGGGGTACGGAAATAAGGAAATCGCTGAGAAAACTTTTTTAAGTCCAAAAACCGTTGAAAAGCATAAGAGTAATCTCTTTCAGAAAACCAATACCTTCAATACTGTAAACTTGGTGATTTATGCATTCAAGAACCAAATTGTAAACTTCTAGATTTATTATTAAATTTAAGCTTAAAGAAAACTGGGAGGGATTAAACCAAATTGTT
Organism: Ancylomarina sp.; assembly: GCF_041555295.1. Taxonomy (NCBI): domain Bacteria; kingdom Pseudomonadati; phylum Bacteroidota; class Bacteroidia; order Marinilabiliales; family Marinifilaceae; genus Ancylomarina; species Ancylomarina sp. The sequence continues at coordinate 10,740 of NZ_JBFFKR010000106.1, forward strand.
TTTATTGTTTAAAAATTGCTATCGAAGTAGGGATTTCCCTCTTTATAAAACTCGTAGAGCCTACTATTTTTGCAGTATACAGAATGGAATGAATCGACCTTCGTTTCAGAAACCTGACTTGGTTTTTATACCAAGTCAGGTCTGTTTATATAACCGATAAATACTAAAAGAATATATAATGATCCAATTTATAAAAAGAAAAAGACTATTAGAACGCATTAAAGATCCCTTAGTAGAATTCGTTAGATTAGAAGCATTTGGAGGGATAGTCCTTATAA